>JACYMB010000039.1 GCA_015272205.1 Synechococcales cyanobacterium T60_A2020_003
TGCGATTTGGATTAGGGTTATTCCTCGATGCCTGGGTTGTTATCGCACCTTGGCTGGCGATTTGGGCAGCGTTTAGCGCGTTGTATGGAGCGTGTTGTGCGATCGCCCAGCAGGATATGAAAAAAGTGGTCGCCTATTCATCCATTTCTCACATGGCGTTTGTGTTACTGGCGGCGGCAGCAGCGACTCGCTTGAGTGTCCTGGCGGCGATCGCCCAGATGATCAGCCACGGTTTAATTTCAGCGCTGCTATTCCTTCTAGTGGGTGTGGTAGCAAAAAAGACGGGAACTCGCGATGTCACGCTGCTGCGGGGCTTGCTCAATCCTGAACGGGGCTTGCCGCTCATCGGGAGCATGATGATTATTGCTGCAATGGCCAGTGCGGGGATTCCAGGCATGGTGGGTTTTATTGCTGAATTTATGATCTTCCGGGGGAGTTTCCCGATCTTTCTGATTCCAACCCTGCTCTGCATGGTGGCAACAGGCTTGACGGCTGTCTATTTCCTCCTGATGATCAATCGAGTCTTTTTTGGTCGCTTGACTGAGCAACTGGCAAATTTACCCCGGGTAAAATGGGGCGATCGCCTTCCCTCCTTGGCGCTTGTAGTACTTATCTTTTTGCTGGGAATACAACCCAACTGGCTGGTGCAGTGGAGCGAGGAAGAGGTTGCGTTTCTGCTCACGAAATCTGAAACGGCCCTCGTCAACGTTAGGGATACCCGTGCAATCTCTCCGCCGTTTCTTGAGACGAATTAAAGTTCTGTAACGTTTCTTAAGATTTTGCTGTTAACCCTATAAAGTCTTTAGGTAAAAAGACAGTACGCGATGTTGAGCCTTCAGTTGGAACCCTCGAAGCATCCCCTCGCCGAATACATTTATGAGGTAGAGCGGGGCAATGCACTCTTAGCAGATTCCTCTCAAAACCTGCTTGAGGTTGTTGGTGTCTTAAAAAGCTATGGTGTCGTTTTGGATGCCTACTCCCGAAACCTGATCTACATAGCGGATCATCAGTTTTTGCGGCTGTTCCCGTTTTTCAAATATTTCAATGGGGATGTCTCTATTCAAAAACTGCTCAAGCACTGGTGGCATGATCGTATTAATTACGAGTACGCCGAGTACTGCATGCGCTCGATGATGTGGCATGGTGGTGGTAAGCTCGATACCTATGTTGACTCCCCAGAATTTCTCAGTGTTGTGGAGGAGTTAATTCAAAACAAACTAAGGGTGGATTTCATTTTGAAGGGGTTGCATCGGCTCTTTCCGGAATTTCTGCCAGAACAGATGCGAATGATGGCCTATTATTCTGCTCTGGGTCAGTTCTGGCGAGTGATGAGTGATGCGTTTATCAGCTTGTCGGAGGAGTATGACGCTGGACGTATTACCAGCATTCCCCAAGTTGTAGACCATATTTTGAACGCTCTGGTTGCTAATGCGAATAATCCTATTACCTACAGCGTAAGCTGGCGCGGCAAAACGTATACGCTGATTCCTGAGTCCGCTGGTATTACGTTCCTGATGGATACCGCTGTCCCTTACGTTGAAGCCGTTTTTCTGCGAGGAACCCCCTTTTTAGGCACAGTTTCATACAACGCCCAAGCGTATCAAATTCCGCTGCATCAATCTGACTTCGCGTATGGAGCTTTATACGCAGATCCGCTGCCGACGGGTAGTTCTGGCATTCCACCAACCCTGCTTATGCAGGATATGCGGCATTATTTGCCAGATTATCTCCATCGCTTTTATCAAGATAGTCTGCGGCAAGAGGATGATCTGAAGGTTAAAATCTGCCAAAGCTTTCAGAAGTCCATGTTTTGTGTGACTACAGCGGCGATTCGTGGATTAGCTCCCTTTCCCTTGGATACAGCGGATCTGGAAGAGCGCCGCGCCAATCGTGCTTATTTAGAAACCTGGATGAATCGCTTACTGCCATCCCAGTTGATTGCGGCGAACGCCTAAGCACTACCAGCAAAGCACACTAACTTGCGGGTTACAGCCGATTATGAGTGGCACAGGGAATTCCTTCAAGGGGAATGCTCTGATCAAGCCGGGTTCAACCCATCTTTTAGACGGTTACGGGTATATCCGAGTGTTGACCGGGATGACTAAAGCTGTGGCACAAGGTTACCTTTGAATCCGTCAATTGACACAATCCTTTCCGATGCGTCAGGATTGTGAGAGAGTTTGTTACAACTTGTAAAAGCGATTGCCCATGTCTATTGAGTTCGTTTCTCTAGAAAGTTTGCAAGAACTCGCCCATCTGTATGGGTACTGGACAATCTTCTTCGGCATCATGATGGAGAATGCTGGTATCCCAATTCCTGGAGAAACGATTACCCTTGTGGGTGGTTTCCTGGCAGGGAGTGGCGAGCTGAATTATTGGTGGGTTTTATCCGTTGCCATTGCAGGAGCTGTACTTGGCGATAGCTTTGGCTACTGGATTGGTGCTTTAGGGGGATGGAACCTGCTGGTACGGATGGGTCGGCTATTCCGTATTTCGGATGAAAAGTTGATTGAATTAAAGAAGCAGTTTAGCGATAACGCAGCTAGGGCCGTATTTCTGGGTCGTTTTGTGGCGCTCCTGCGAATCTTTGCGGGGCCGTTAGCAGGACTCGCCCAAATGCCTTACCCCAAGTTTTTGCTTTACAACTTTGCGGGGGCAACCGTGTGGGCATCGGTAATGGTCAGTTTGGCTTACTTTGCAGGGCGGGTTGTGCCCTTGGCAACGTTAATCACTTGGGTCAGTCAATTTGCCGTGCTGGCACTCCTGATTGTGGTGGGATGGATTGCGGCACTCATTTGGTTCGAAACGCGGCGCGATCGCTTGGAAGGCCAGAGAGATTAGCGATTTAGCGATTAACGCTATATCTCTGAATGCATAGGCCGTGAGCCTTCTCCTAAGGGCTTCGAAATCTTTATCGAGAGTTCACCGAAACAAATTCTGTGGAGCCGCAGGCATTAATCTTCGATAAACCCTGCGGCTTTTACGGTGACAATTTTCGTGTTGCAATGCATACTATGGACGCAATACATGAATCGCTCTTTTTAGTCTTATAAATGAGCGAAATTTTGTATTAATGACCAATCTCTTTTCCTTCAGGGTTTTAAGCCAAAAAATCTAACTTAATACGTTTTTTTGACTTATTTCACGAATCTAATTGTCTTTGATTAATCACCACTGAGTAGTATGAGTGACATTATTCGGCTGACCCCTCCCCGTAAGAACCTTACTGGTTTAGCGCTGTTTGACCATGCTGTAAACCTTAAATCTGGAATTGCTGTTGAATTTGACTTATACATGTACGGTGGAAGCGGAGGAGATGGCGTCGCATTTTCTGTTTTAGATGCAGCAGAAGTTCCTAATACTGCCGGGGGTGAAGGCGGTTCTTTGGGATATGCGCGCCGATTCGCAACTCCAGGCTTGGTCGGTGGATATATGGGCGTTGGCTTTGATGCCTACGGTACGTTTTCCGTCTCATCCCGACAAGAAGGACACGTTGGTGGGCCAGGATTCATTGGTGATGCGATCGCCGTTCGGGGCAAAGTAGCAAAGGACTCCCCATATCTGACAGGTTTAGATACCCCCCTACCCTTTTCCTTAGATCTGCCCAACAAGTCTAATCCGAAGCAAGCAAAGCAAAGCGTCAGGATTGAGCTAAGTCAGCGGGGGAAGCTCAACGTTCAGATAGATGTGAATAAAGACGGTGATTTTGCAGATAAGAATGAAACGATTATCCGACAATTCAATGTTGCTAAAGTCAATGGAAAACTGCCTAAAACGGCATTTTTAGCGTTTACGGGTGCAACAGCCGTTGCAACAAATACCCACGAGGTTGGCAATATTAGCATCCGTGATGAGCGCGGCAAGCGGATTGTAGGGGAATTCAGACAAGACCGACTCATCGTTGGCACAACAGACAATGATCGGATCAAGACTGCAAGCGGAGGCTCTACGGTAGATGGAGCACGGGGCAATGATCGCCTTCAAGGGCAAGAAGCCAATGATGTCCTGATTGGAGGTGAGGGTAACGATACGCTGATAGGTGCGGGAGGAGATGACATTCTCGTCAGTGGTTTGGGGGCAGATAAGCTCACGAGTGGATTTGGTGTGGATCGCTTCGTCTTCTCTGGGCGAAATCAGGCAGCAGCCTTGAGTACATCCCGGATCCAGGGCAATAGTGTTGACGTTATAACTGACTTCTTTCAAATTCAGGGCGATCGCCTTCAGCTCGATTTCGATAATAGAATTGGAACCACCAAGCGCAACGAGTATCCCAGCAAACTGTTCAATGCGGGAGTCCAAAGCGGCAAAAGTCTGGAAGCTGCGGCGAAGTCAGCATTTGAGAATCCCAGTGGAACTGGTAGAAAAGCTCTTGGCGCGAACGAAGCCGTATTTTTCGAGTTTAGTAGGCGCATCTATATTGCTGTTAATGATAGTGCAGCTAGCTTTAGTGCCAGGAAGGATTTAGTGGCAAACTTGGGCAAATTCCAAGACAACTTTGTGCCTAATGCATTCCCTGGTGGCGAATTAAACGTGAAAGACTTTTTTGCCTAAACTGCGCATCCCAGAACGCCTTTACTAAAAAGAGAGAGCCCATGCTTAGCACCGCTCTCTCTTAACTTATGAAAGGCTCGGTTCTAAGGATAGAACGTTTATACCAGTCACACGAGCGATTAACCTTGACGGCTTTTCTCTGACCAAACCCGTGTGGGCAATCCCCAAACGTAGATAAAGCCTTCTGCTGCTTTGTGATCAAACTGATCTTCAGCACCGTAGGTTGCCAAGTCAGGGGTATAGAGGGACTTATCGGATTTTCGTCCGACTACGGTTGCCGTACCCTTAAAGAGCTTCACGCGGACAGTTCCCGATACCCGCTCTTGAGTTTGTTGAATAAAGGCATCCAACGCGCCTTTCAGCGGACTATACCAAAGACCGTTGTAAACGAGTTCTGAATAGGTCTGTTCAAGACTACGCTTGTAGTGGGTGACATCAGCGGTGAGGGTAAGGCTTTCGAGATCTCGGTGCGCCATGATCAGCACGAGCAGCGCTGGAGCTTCGTAGATTTCGCGGGACTTGATGCCGACTAAGCGGTTTTCCAGCATATCGATGCGGCCAACCCCGTGCTTGCCAACGGTTTCATTTAAGGTGCTGACGAGGTCAACGGGACTCATGGCACTGCCATTTAGGGCAACCGGGAGACCTTTTTCAAAGGTGATTTCGACGTATTCTGGCTCGTCGGGAGTTTCGGCAATGCCCTTCGTGAGGAGATAGATTTCTTCTAATGGCTCATTCCAGGGATCTTCGAGGGGGCCAGCTTCGATGCTGCGTCCGAGGATGTTTCGGTCAATACTGTAGGGGGAAGACTTCTTCACGGGGGCAGTAATCCCAAATTGCTCACCGTAGGCAATGGTTTGCTCGCGGCTCATGCCCCATTCCCGTGCAGGCGCGAGAACTTTTAGATCGGGGTTGAGAGCGGCGATCGCTACATCAAAGCGAACTTGGTCATTGCCTTTTCCAGTACAGCCGTGGGCTACGGCATCTGCGCCGTACTCAGCCGCCGCGTCAACGAGTAGCTTGGCGATTAAGGGTCTGGCTAGAGCGGTAGAGAGAGGATAGCGATTTTCGTACAGTGCGTTGGCCTGAATCGATGGAAACGCATAGTCTTTAATGAAATCTGCGGTTGCGTCGGCAACGAGAGAAACACTCGCGCCAGAGTCGAGAGCTTTCTGTTTGATGGGGGCTAATTCATCCCCTTGACCGAGGTCCGCAGCGAGGGTGATGACTTCTTCAACGCCCCATTCATTTTTGAGGTAAGGAATACAGACGGAGGTATCTACCCCACCGGAATATGCTAGAACTACTTTCTTTGCGCGCCCCATGAAAATTTCTCTTGATACGACAACCTCCCATTATGGGGCTATTTATCAAAAATTCTGTGCTTAAAAAACAACAAATTCTGACACGATCTGGAGGAAGAAGTTTCTCCATCCACTGCAACAGAACTGTTCTAGGGCTTGAGTGTTCTAGGGCTTCGTAGCGACACCCTTGTATAGGTAGGTCAGAAACTTAGGAGCGCGGTTGGCGTAGAATTCTTCGATTTGAACTGGCCCAAACTGTTGTTCGATCAAAGTACGGATGTTGCGGTTGAGGTGGCAGCCGTCGGCAAGGCGTTTTTGCAAGGGATTAAGGCGATTCTGCCAGGTTTGGACTTTCGGATCAGGACTTAACCCGTGTTCGACGAAGAAGAAGTGTCCGCCCGGACGAAGTACGCGGTAGATCTCCTGGATGGCTTGTTCGACGTTGGCAATGCTGCACAGTGTCCAGGTACTGACGACACTATCAAAGCTGGCATCGGGGAAGGGTAATTGTTCTCCGTTGAGTACGCGATGATCGACCGTGAGAGTACCAGATTGAATCCGCTTTTCCGCAAGGGCATGGACTCCGGGATTAGCATCGATCGCCACCAAGGTTTGAACCGTCTCAGGATAATGAGCCAGGTTTAGCCCTGTACCAAAGCCGATTTCGAGGACATCGCCTTGAACATCTTTAAGCAACTCTTGACGATACTGGGTAAAGATTGGGTCGGACATTGACCAATCTAGCAAGTACGGAAAAATGCGTTCAGTATAGAATCCCATGGCGATCGCCCTCTTCGGTGAACTCCCGTGTCCAGCTTAGCGTGGGACGGTTTCGGAGTAGGGTAGAGGAAACACGCGAAGTAGAGGACGATCTGTGCGGGGTTTAAGGATTTTGCTGGTGGTGAGTTTGGTCGTGTTGAGCCTTGGCATCGGGATGGATAGGGCGATCGCCGTACCGTGTTACCAAACGGACAGCCACAGTATTTGCCTTGTGAGCGTAAAACGAAGTGCAAAGCAGTTTTGGGAATATCGGGCCGTGGTTTCCATGGATGGGGTGCAGCGAGAACAGGAGGTGTATAACTGCCGCGATCGCCAACGCATTCAAGCCGATGGTCGGGTTGTCGCGTTTGAACCCGATGGTGCAGGAGAAGTGATTTGTCGTAAACTCTATCGTCCAGGGCGATCGCCCGTCCAGTAGTCCACTCATCACCGACAGGCGAACTGTTGATAGGGGATACCCGTTTCACGATAGCCATCGGGTTGACGTAAACAGCGGATGCGCTGGGGAGGTTGATCAGTCGTTTGCAGTTGGAGCTTTTCGGGATAGTCGTCTTGCTTCATGCCGGGAGTGGCGATCGCCCACAGGTTTAGCGGCGTTTTCAACTGGGTTTGAGATTTTGCCAACTGTTCCCACACCGGACGGTAGCCACCTGTAGGACGAAACATAAAACCGAGTTCGATGGGGATTGCGTCCAAGGTTGAGGGTTTGCCAGTCGCTTGCTCATACTGGTTCGGCATTTCCAAGGCAAAACTGAGTCCCAGGGCAATTTCCTGAAGGGATTGGTAGCTGCTGAGCATGATCACGGGGCGATCGCCATCCCCCACCATTGCCTGAGCCACTTCATCGGGATAGTACGCTTTCTGGAACACCAGATTGGCATTCACAAATCCACTGCTGAGCAGTCCGGTGAGTAGAATCGCGAGGATGCCTCGACCCCGATTTTGATGGGATGCGGCACAGAGGGCGATCGCCAGTAGCGCACACACCGCTGGATAGACGACAAAGTTATAACGGGGAGCAGCCGTGATGTTGCGGTTGAGGCCGTAGATGATCACTAGAAATTCCATCAAAATCCAGAAGCCGAATCCCAGTAAGAGCCAGATTCCCGGATAGTGGGACAGGGATGGACGAAGCTGGTTTGCACCTTGGACGATCTGCCAGACCAGAAATCCTGCGACGCCCACCACCAGCAAAGCCGATAGCACAATCACAGGCAACGGCTGACGCTCGACCGGAAACGCAACCACCATCAGCACGCCGTTCACCACCAGTTGCACTAGGTATTGAACCCGTTCCGCCCAATTCGGATCGCGGGTGAGCCAGTTGGTTTCAGGACGGCTGAGGTGTTGGGTCATGATCCGGAGCCACGGTGCATAGCCGACACCAATCCCACCGACGGCAAGGGCGATCGCCCCCCATCGCCACCAAAGAATTGTTCGATGCTGCCCGTCTTGCCATGCCAACCACAGGGCGATCGCGCCGAGCTGTGCTGCCAAGGTCAACAGTGCAAAGTAATGGGTATAGAGCGCCACCAGGTTGAGGCCGATCCACCCGAACCAAACCCAAGGGCGTAGACCTTTGCCGGAATAGAGATCGGTCTGCATTTGCACTAAAGCAGCCAGCGCTAAGGTAATCCAGAGCATGGGCATGGTGTAATGGCGAGCTTCTTGGGAGAGATAGACCACAAAGGGAGATACAGCCATAAGTGCCGCCGCGACCAGACCCGCCCTGGGCGTATACGCTAATCGAGTGAGCCAATAGACAGCGGCGATCGCCCCTAGCCCAAACAATGCAGGCAAGCAGCGCAACACCCAAACCCAATGTTCATCCGGTGTTAGCCAACTCACCCAGCCATACATCAGCATGAAAAAGAGGGGCGGATGGAGAGAATCGGTGTTGACGTGGTTCACGATATCCGCCAAGGGAACACCGGGTTTGACGCTAAATAGAATCTTTAAGTCTGAAATCGGGAAGAGCGTGTTCAGGGGAACATCGGCAGTACTGCGTCCAACGCTGAATAGGGCTGTAATGACCTCATCCAGCCACAGGGGTTTTGCTGCCAAAAAGGTCAACCGCAGTGCAGCACCTAGCGCCACAATGCCGATGAGCCATAGGAAATGTTGTTTTTGGTTGGAGGAAATTGCAGCCATCCCAGCCTGGATATTGTGCGTCAAAATTTCAGCATACGGTAGGTTGGGGCGTTCCTGCTGCGATACTCCCCAAAATTCGATAGCTTTTTTACAATGGCAAAATGCAACGATCGTAGATAGCTTTGGAATAGAACATTAGAAGCTTTCGTCCGTCCGCTGCTACGAAGCTAGCCTACGGATCCCAAAGAGAGTTATTGTGAAAACATTCGAAGGGAAAGAACCATGTAAAAACTTTGGAAAGAAGGCTAGTAGCAACTGAACTCCCTATCTTGAGTCGTTAGTTATAATCTTCTGCATAGACTCTGAAGATTTAGCGATGGAAGATCTCACCATAACGGTTGAAGATAATGTTGAGGAAGATTCGGGAGACCTTCTTCCGTTTAAGTATTCCATAACCAGTTGTGGCGCTGACTATCCTGTTGATGGGTTAGTCAAGCGCATGAATAATGGTAGTATATATGTACCAATATTTCAGCGGGGTTATGTGTGGAAGCTTAAAGGAGCTTCTCGTTTTATTGAGTCACTTATGATTGGCCTATCAAAAAGACTTCAGTATGGTTTAATCAGTAACGCAAAATTAGTGAAAGAAAAATATCAGGCTCTTCTTCAGGATGAGGATTTCTTAGCTGTAACTGTTAAGCTCGACTTTATCCAATCAGGCGGCATGGCAGAGTAACTCGGTCCAGGTGT
>JACYMB010000040.1 GCA_015272205.1 Synechococcales cyanobacterium T60_A2020_003
GCTATCATCGTCGTTCGATTGCTGAAACTACCATGTTCCGCTTTAAGACTATTTTTGGGGGCAATCTCAGTGCACGTCAATTTGACAATCAAGCCGTGGAATTGTTCATCAAATGTGTTGCGCTCAACCGCATGATTCAGATCGCTAAACCCGATAGCTACAAGGTTGAAGGTTAATACCAGGACACTCTCAAGGCGAACCTGACCGTTTTTCTAATCATGCAACAAAGCCGAAAAAAACTATAGATTTCTGACGTCCACACGAAACTCAAAAGAATACATGGCCTTCCATCAATGTGGATGATTGAAATCATTGGCACTTTTCCGAATCCTGTTGTACCAATTTCAAAAATTCCGGCTACAGATGAAAGGCTGACATCCCTGATGGTGCAACGCATTCATAACTCAAAACTGAGCATTTCTCCTGCGGAGACGCTGCGCGAACAAAACTCAGAATTGGTATTAGCCAATATCAAAGGCTCTCTTGAATTGGGGTACCAGAGCCTCTACGCTAACAGCAGGCTTATTATGGATGGGAAACGGTTGTTGTGACGGATTTAAAGACTCAGCGATCGCGCTGGCTACGAACGTTTGTCATTGTTGTGGTAGTCCTTGGCGTCTTCTTTCGGGGGTATAACCTGGATCGCAAGGTGTTTTGGTATGACGAAACCATGACGCTGCTGCGCGTATCGGGCAACACCAATGAAACCATTGTGCAAAATGCCTATGATGCCGATATCACAACGGTGGAAGCCCTCCTGACCACCTACCAGTTTCCCAATGTAGACCACGGTTGGGATGATACCCTGGCTGCCCTGAAGGAACATCCAGAGCATTCGCCGCTGTATTACCTGATGGTGCGGGGATGGCTGCAACTCTTTGGCCATTCCACTGCTACGATTCGGGCACTATCTCTGATTTTTGGTCTTTTAGTGTTGCCCTGTGCCTACTGGTTAGGGGTGGAACTGTTTCGAGAGAGGAGGTATGGATGGGCGATCGCCACCATCATGGCAATTTCTCCTTTTCATGTCCTATATTCCCAGGAAGCCCGTGAGTATAGTTTATGGACGCTGACGATTTTGCTCTCTAGCGCCACGCTACTCTGGGCAGAGCGGCGCAAAACCATTCGCGAATGGGGACTGTACGGAGTGACGATAGCTCTAGGGCTGTATACCCATCCCTTTTCCGGATTTGTCTCCATCAGCCACGGCATTTATGTGTTAGCAAGCGATGGATTCCGCTGGACAAAACGACTTACAGCTTACCTCCTAGCATCTGCGTTGGGTATGCTCTTGTTTCTGCCGTGGCTCTGGATTGTCATCCAGCACTTTTCAAAGTTTGTGAGTAATACCCAATCCGTCGGTTTAGAGCGGGAGGGGGTGATGCCGCTGTTTTGGGCATTGAACTTGAGCCGTGTCTTTTTTGACCTGAACCAGGGACCCAGCGCGATTAATCCGCTGCACTACATCCTGGTTGGGCTAGCGATCTATGCGCTGTATTACCTGTACCAGCACGGGCCGCGCCATGCCTGGATTTTTGTGATGACGTTGGCGGGTGTTACCGGACTTGCCTTACTGATGCCGGATATTATTTGGGGGGGTCGTCGCTCTAGCATTACCCGCTACGCGATTCCGTCTTACATTGGCTTACAGATTGCGATCGCCTATCTGTTTGCCCATCACCTGACCACGGATCTAACCGCACCGAACTGGAAACGCTGGCGGACTGGGGCGATTGCCTTTGTGGCGTTGGGCGTGATTTCGATGGCGGTGAGTTCGCAAATTCCGGTGTGGTGGCACAAAAGCTACGCCAAGAGTCGCTACAATCCGACAACGGCAGCGATCGTGAATCAGAGTCCGAATCCGCTGGTAGTCACCAATGAACTGCCGGGATCAATCCTGTCTTTTAGCCATCTGTTGCGTCCGGATGTGCATTTGCAACTGATTACCCGATCGAAAAATATAGCGATTCCAGTGGAGGAGTACGATCCAACTTTTCTATACAAGTCCACCCCCCGCTTCAGGCGGGATCTGGAATCGCAAAACCTAACATTAACGCCCCAGTATGAGGAGGATTGGCTGTGGACGATCGATTCCAAATCTTAATTTGGCAAGCCCTACACCAGTTCATTCAACCAAAATCTGGTCAGTGCTCTAGTTCGCGACTGGAGCAGTGGTTGAAGAGTTACTTATCAGCATCCATATTGTGAATCCGTCATTTGTACCCGTCTAAATATCATGCCGGGATAAAAACCCATGATATGTTTTTGGCGCGGCGCTTGCGCCGCGCCAAAAACAGGGTTGGTTTTCGTGAGCATTTCAGCAGACTTGATATAAAGCAGGAGAACATTAGACCCACGATATGAGGAAACTCGACTTGGCAGATTCATGAGTGGCATTAATCGTGAAATTATCTTAGATTCTAGACATACTGCAAAGCATCTACCTGAAACACCACAAGTACAAAAATTACTGCGACGAGGTAGAGCTGCCCACGTGTTCAATAATGCAGCCACAATAGAAAGAGTGGCTCAAGCAATTATTGAGAGAGGAGAGTTTACAGGGGTCATTCGAGGATATGAGCGTTACGGCTTATATTTTGCTGAGGCGATTGGTTACCGAATCAATCCTGAGAATGGCTCAAGCACTCCACTATTCTATGGAGAGGTAAAAATTGATGCAGAAAGTCGATACCACATCATCCCCCGCACTCGACCCAGCCAAGAATGATTGGAGTTTTGTTGAAGTCTGGATTGATCCAATGCTGTCTCCTCCTTATGTTCTATTGTTGCTAGGTGACCCAGCAGGCCATTGTCGTGTCCACGATCCGACCGAGAATTATAAAGTGATTTTCAGCAGCGAAACCTATGATGAAGCCCAGACTTGGTTACTGGAAGACGAGTATGAACCTGTTGAAGGGAGACTTTCGGTAACCGATCTGTAGGTGAGAAAACTAAGGATTGAGAGAACTCATTGAGTTGAGGGAACGAAGGGTTGAGAGCGTTTTGGTAGCATTACCACAGTTATTTGCCGCCGCTTCTATCAGATGCCAAATGACAAAACAAGCCTCTTGAGATCCCAAGGTTATCTATCATTCGTTCATATTTTTACAAAAACTATAGCGGTTCTCGGAGTAATGTGCGATGCCTCACGGAATGGTCACACGAAGTCTAATCACAGGGCTGTTGGGTTTTAGTATCGCATCAGGGGCGATCGCCCAACCCCTACTGCTCACCCCTACCGAAATAACCGAACATCTGCAAACCCTACCGAACTGGACGACTGACGGACAAACCCTGCAATGCACGTTTCAGTTTGAGAACTTTGTGCAGTCGGTAGATTTTGTAAACCGACTGGTGGAACCTGCGGAAACCATTGGACACCATCCCGATATCGCCATTGCCCATAACCGAGTGACAGTGAGCTTTACGACCCACGATGCCGGAGGGCTGACGCAGCTTGATTTTGACGGTGCAGGGGCGATCGCTGAACCCTGCCCTGCCCGCTAACTTTAACCGCATGCTGATTTTAGCTATTCGTCATTCGGTTCCGGCTCATCGAATCCCGTAAACTCCGCCTCAATAATAGGAGACACCTCCGCCTCAACGGTATCAGCCCCAGATTCCTCTTCTACCAGTTCAAGCTGAGGCTGAGGCTGACGTTCGCGCCAGAGAGCCAGCAACGTACTCGCAATAAAGATACTGGAATAGGCTCCAGCGATAAACCCGATAATCAGTGCCAAGGCAAAATACTTGAGGGTTTCGCCACCAAAGAGGAAGATAGCGACCAAACTCAAGATCGTTGTCAAGGTAGTGTTAATCGAACGAGTCAGAGTTTGATTAACCGCATCGTCCACCACCGTGTCGATGTCCATTCCCGGATTGAGCTTAATCGTTTCCCGGACGCGATCGTAGATAACCACGGTGTCATTCACCGAGAAACCCACGATGGTGAGCAGCGCCACGATGAAAAGGCTATCCACCTCGACCTGAAGCACCAGACCCAGGATCGCAAAGATACCCATCGTCACCAGCACGTCGTGTAACAGCGCCACCAATGCAAACGCGGCATAGTCCAACTGAAACCGAATGGTGAGATAGGCCGTAATCCCAGCAAAGGAAATCAACAAGGCCAGCAAGCCGGAGGTAAAAATTTGCCGCCCTACCGTTGGCCCCACCGTATCAATTTGGGTGGATTGGGGATCAAATGGCCCAACACCTGAGTTGAGAGCATCCAGCAATGTTGTCCGCTCATCAACGCTCAACACCGAGGTGCGGATCGAAACGGCGGTGCCACCGTCTCCAACCAACTGAATGCTGCTATTACCCAAACCTTGAGAAGTCAGCACGCTTCGCAGTTCGCCAATATTAATGGGCTGATCGCACAAGCCCGCCTGGGAACAATCCAACTGAAGCTGTAGACGGGTGCCGCCCACAAAGTCAATGCTGGGACGAAGGGGTGAGCCGATCTGAGTCCATGAAATGATCATGGCGACGATGCCACTCAGAATAACCGCTAGGGAAACGCTCCACCAGAGCGATCGCTGCTTGATAACGTTCAATTTCATAGGGTTGTCTTCGGTTCTGTAGAGAGGGCAGAGGTCTTCAGGTTCGGGCAAAATAGCTCCGGTTTGCGGAGATTAGGGAAGCTGAGGGCAAACAGAAGCAAGGTGCGGCTACAGGTAATCGCGGTGAACATGCTAATGCCAACCCCGATCGCCAGAGTGAGGGCAAAGCCCTTCACCAAACCTGTACCGAAGAAGAACAGGGCGGCACAGGCAATCAGCGTCGTCACGTTACTGTCCAAAATACTGGAGAATGCGCGATAGAACCCAGATTCTACTGAGCGATACAGGGTTTTCCCAGAACGGAGTTCCTCACGAGTCCGCTCAAAAATCAGGACGTTTGCATCCACGGCCATGCCGATACTCAGAATAAATCCGGCAATTCCCGGCAAAGTCAGGGTTACGCCGAGCAGACTAAACGTAGCAAAGGTCAGCAGTGCGTACACCAGCAGCGACAGGTCGGCAATGATTCCTGGCAGTCGATAGTAGGCCACCATGAAGAGTAGCACCAAAACCAAACCACCAGCACCGGCATAGAGACTGCGCTGAATGCTATCTCGTCCCAGGGTTGCACCCACCGTGCGATTCTCCACGATTTCGACGGGAACGGGCAATGCTCCTCCTCGAAGCTGAATCGCCAGTTCGTTTGCAGATTCGGCATTGAATCCTCCGGTGATGCTGGCTCGTCCGCCAGTAATCCCCGTTTCGGCAAACTTCACATCTACCGATGGCGCACTAATCAACTGATTGTCGAGGAAGATCCCGATAGTGCGACCTGTCCCAGCCACACTCTTCGACAATGCTGCAAACTGGTCACCCCCTTGAGCATCAAACTCTAGCCCCACTTCCCATGCAGTTTGATTGATGGGCGCAGCATAGGCATTACGGAGGCGTTCTCCCGTTAGTCCGGTTTTGTCAAACAAGGCGGCAATCGATTCATCGCTAGAACGAATTTCCTCTTGTTTTTTCGCAATTTCCTCTGGGTCAGTGAGGGAGGATAAATCATTCCGCAACTGGTCGTTTTCCAGCATCAGCACCTGCAACACTTGCAGCGACGTTCCTTCTTTCTGCGCCCGGAAATCGAGCTGAGCCGTTTCACCCAGAACCCGTTCAGCCTGTTCCGGATCGCTAACCCCTGGCAACTGCACCAAAAGCTGGTTATTGTTGGGAACCGTTTGCACGACGGCATCAGACACGCCCAATCCATTAATACGTCGGCTGACGACTTCCTGCACCGAGTCTAATTTCTCTGGCGTAATTTCCGGAACTTCAGGAGTAGGGCTAACTTGTAAGGTAAGCTGAGTCCCCCCTTGGAGATCCAGTCCTAACGGTACAGGCGACTCGCCATCGCGCAGGGGCATTACAATCAGTAGACTCGCCGCAACGACAAAACTAATAATGACAACCAGAAGGGAACGTTGACGACCCATATCCTTAAATAACGGTGAGGGTGAGCAAGAGACAAGTTGATGGAGTGGCGATCGCCCTTGGCAGGAAAACTCCCTGACCCACGATTACCACAACCGTTATCATAGCGGGATTTGAAACGGTATCGCCCAGAACAGTTAAGATTTCCAAGCTCAGCCGAATTCTTGCCAGATCCTGGGACTGAATTGGTAATCTGGAGGAATACCGAATTCCTCTGAGATGTCTTGATTTAGGATTGCCATGACTGCTTCCCAAGTTGCACCCCGATCGCTGATTGAAACGGCTCAGCAAACGCAACAGGCCGCCCGCCATCTGGCGCTTTTCTCTGCTGAGCAGCGCAACCAAGCCCTAGAGGCGATCGCCCAGGCATTGGAGGCCGCTGCCCCCGACATTTTGGCCGCCAATCAAGACGATTGTCGGGTTGCCCAGGCGGAAGGCTTAGCGAGTGCCCTCTATGGTCGTTTGAAACTAGACGAAAGCAAGCTGCAAGGCGTCATCGCAGGGGTGCGGGATGTGCAGAAATTAGCCGATCCCCTCGGGCAAATCCAGATTCATCGGGAATTGGATACCGGACTGGTGCTGCAACGGATCACCTGTCCCCTTGGTGTTTTGGGGGTCATCTTTGAGGCGCGACCCGACGCCGTGGTGCAAATTGCGTCCTTGGCAGTGAAATCTGGAAATGGCGTGATTTTGAAAGGGGGTAAAGAAGCGGTTCGCTCTTGCGAGGCATTGGTCAACGCGATTCAATCCGGTTTAGCGAAAACTGCCGTTGATCCAAGCGTCGTTCATTTGCTGACCACTCGTGAGGAAACCCTAGAACTGTTGCGGCTCGATCAGTATGTAAATCTAATTATTCCCCGTGGTTCCAATAGCTTTGTGCGGTTCGTGCAGGAAAACACTCGCATTCCGGTGTTGGGACACGCGGACGGAATTTGTCATCTTTATATTGACGAAGCGGCGGATTTATCAAAGGCTGTCCCCATTACTGTTGATGCGAAAACCCAGTATCCCTCTGCGTGCAACACGATTGAAACGCTATTGATTCATCAGGCGATCGCCCCTCAAGCGTTGCCGCAGATTGCCGATGCTCTGGAGGCAAAGGGCGTAGAGTTGCGGGGAGATCAGCGTACTCTAGCGATTTTGGGTGGCGATCGCGTTCAGCCTGCAACGGATGCAGACTGGGCAACGGAATACAGCGATCTGATTTTGGCGATTAAAGTGGTGGACTCGCTGCATGAGGCGATCGCCCACATCAACACCTATGGTTCTCGCCATACGGACGCGATCGTTACCGAATCCGCAGAGATCGCAACCGTTTTTCGGGGTCAGGTGGACGCGGCGGGCGTCTTTCACAACTGCTCCACTCGCTTTGCCGATGGCTTTCGCTACGGATTTGGGGCAGAAGTGGGAATCAGCACTCAAAAAATGCCCCCCCGTGGCCCTGTAGGTCTAGAAGGATTGGTGACTTACAAATATCATCTTGTGGGCAATGGCCATATTGCCGCAACCTACACAGGTGCAGCACCCAAAGCCTTTACCCACCGAGATCTCTAGTCTGTATCTATTTTTAACCGGGGAGATTCAGGGATGGTTCCACCGCACGAACCGCTACCGTGGCAATGCAATACCGATACAACGCTTGTTCCGCTGACCTTCGATGGTGAAACCGTTGGCTTTTTGAAACCTGAGTACGCGCTGCGCCTAGTCGATTTGCTAAATGACGAAAAGCGCTACCGTCGAGCCTTGAAACTGGCGTGCGAGGAACTGGTGCGCCGCTCCAATGGGCGACTGGGGACAACGGAGATGTTGTTTAAGGAGTATCTAGAACGTGCCAAGACTCCCAGCATAGGAACGCCTGCGATCGCCCTTCTTCTGCGCCATCGCCAGGAAGAGTTAGGTGTGACGGATAAGGAGTTTGTCCAGTTCTGCGATTCCTATCGGCTATCGCCTGATAAATTGCAAGCGATTGATGACGGAGATACCCTAATCGAACATACGATGGTTGCCTCGTTGGCTCGTATCCTGGGCCTTCCCCTCGAAGATGTAATCCAGATTGCAGGCGAATAGGGATGACGCACGATCGCATTTACCTAACTGGAATTCGCGCCTACGGCTATGTCGGCTATATTCCTGAAGAGCAGGTCTTGGGACAGTGGTTTGAGGTCGATGTGACGCTGTGGATTGATCTATCAAAAGCTGGAAAGAGCGATCGCATCCACGACACCCATGACTACCGTAAAACGATTGATACGGTCATTTCATTAGTCAAAACTAGTACGTTCGCCTTAATTGAAGCGCTGGCAGAGGCGATCGCCCAAGCCATCCTATCCAAGGATGAACGGCTAGACCAAGTTCAGGTGCGGGTGAGTAAACCTGCGGCTCCGATTCCTGACTATGCGGGCAGGATTGCGGTTGAGGTGTTGAGAGGGCGATCGCCTAATCCTTTATGAGTCTAACCGTCCCAACATTAGCGTCCCGGTTATGACATGATGTGACAGCAAATTTCTATCTGTTTACAAATAGGATTTATACGGTCAAAAAGCTATAGAACAGGGATGTATTTGTCCTTTTTCATGCCGCCTAATCTTCTCTGTCAATCATGAATTCAAGTTCATCGGCTCTCTACCGCGAGTACCTTCAACATCGATGTCTCCATCTATCCCCTGAAGATTTCAGTACTGCCTTTGATTCCGCCCTTAGTCAAATCTCAACCTTTGACTGCGCCGAACCTGAAACGGCGGTCGAACTGAATGATTTTGGCGTCATGGCGTTGATTGAAGCGGATCAAGCAGATGATCTATCCATGAAGGAACTCTATTTCCAGACTGCCCTTGAAGCCTTTCAGTCGGGTGCTAGAGTTGGAGGCTACCCATTGTGCAATGCCCACTTAGCGATTATGGAAAAAATGGTGGGCGATCGCAGCGCATCAGGGCAAAGTGCCTATACAGGATTAATCCAGTCTTTCTTGCAAAGCAATCCATCTGCACCTCATCCTCCCTTGGGTCTGATCTATCTACCTCGAAAAACGGGGATAGGTGCGATTGAAACTGGCGAGATTTTACACGCTGTGTATCAAGCTCGAAATGGTCTAGAACAAGCCACATTAATTCTAGCAGCCACCCTCTGCGATGCTAACCTTGCCTTCTACACGCCGAATGGATTACGAACCCTACATCTACTTGGACACCTTACACTTCAATCCAGCATCCTAAAGATGCGTTTGGGGATTGCGAGCTTCTATCAAAATCAACTGGAGGGATTACACTATCTGCACCAGGCTCATACTTTAAATCCTAATAATGTCGCTGTTCTGCAAACCCTATTTCTAGCATGCTTAGATATCGGAAGTCGTGACGTAGCTGAGCGTTGGCTGATGCATACTCAGCAGATGCTTATGCAAACCAACTCCAACAGTCCAGAGTGGTACTGGGTAAATCAACAATCTTTAGAGTCATCCTTTACCTACGTACCGTTTGATGGTCTTCAGCTTGCGGTTGAATCTAGTCTCAATAGTATTGTCACGTCCGTGGTGTTAGCCCAAGGAGACTGGTTTGAAGATGAATTAACGTTTTGGCGACATCATCTGCAACCGGGCATGGTTGTAATTGATGTTGGTGCTAACGTGGGAATCTATACTTTTAGTGCAGCAAAACAAGTCGGAAGCACAGGCAAAGTTTTTGCTGTTGAACCGTTTTCAGCTTGTGTGCATCGGTTGCAAGAAACACGTCGTGTTAATCAACTGGATTGGGTGCATATCTGCCCAGGTGCAGCTAGTAATCGCTCTGGCAAAGCTCGGCTTGGCTTAGATAAAGCAAGTGAACTCAATCAAATCATTGCCGATGATGCGAATCCCTCAGTCCAATTTGAAGAAGTCCAGTGCTTTACGCTAGATGAGTTAGTTGAAAAAGAGCAGTTAACACGCTTAGACTGGCTCAAAATTGATGCTGAAGGACACGAAATTCAGGTTCTAGAGGGTAGCCATTCTTTACTGACCCAGTTTAGACCCAATATTCTTTATGAAAATATAGCTGGCGCGATCCATAAGACGAACTTACCAGTGGCAGAGTTTTTGATTAAAAACGAATATGTTCTATACACTTACCAGCCTTACTTTGATTATTTAATTCCGCTCGGCTCGCTTGAAAACTTAAAAGGAAAACTTAATATTATTGCAATTCATCAATCTCGCGTAAACGATTTTTCACAACGATAAGGTGTGAGCATTGGCTTGGAGAAGCTCTCAAGACCAGTAAACGAATTGTTTAAAATGACAACAGCATCCAAACTAATCAACTCTGAACAATTTCCTGCTATTTTCAATCTTAAATAGAGGTGTGAAAATCCTTTTGAAATAACCTCTGAACTTCGATCAGCGGCGATTTCCATTAACCTCTCAGTTCTTTAGCTTAGGAAATATCAGCGTCTTTTGTGGATGCTGCTGTGGTTAAACGAGACAGATTTAAGTAAAACAGCTATCTTTACCTCTTTCACCTAGTTAACGTTTGGTTTTGGCTGTTTAATCTGCCAGTTGAAGCATGTGCTTCATGTATCTAAGATATCGATTTAAACAGCGGGGATCAACTGAATGACATCAAAGTTTAAGCTTCAGAGTCTTCCACTCTTAGAATGTTTGCGAAGTATTTCAGTTCTAAAGGTCGAGGGTTTGACGAAGCTTTTCAAGATCATCTAATCTCCCAACAATGCGCTTTACAGGCAGTGGCCAAACTCGCATTAGAGTAGGTGTTGCGCTGATTTGATGATATTCGGCTTGTTCTGGATGCCGCTGAACGTCAATGACTTTGAGCGTATAGGGCTGCTGTAAGTCATGTTTTAAGACTTCATAGAGAGTTTTGAGTGCTTTTTCAGTCGTGGCGCTGTTTCCTGCAACAAAGAGGCGCAGAACGCATCCCTGGGATTCGACGGATGTAGGAGCGATCGCCAACGGTAAAAGTCGGTGTTGACTGGGCATTGCAGCGTCTACGGGAATAATGAGGTCATGGGTATCCCATAGTTCTGGAAACTGTTGCCTGTGAGACTGTAAGACACTTAAATCACAAACATCTGGATCATTGGATGCAATGTTCCACACCAAATTCTCCATGCCAAACACGGCATTCAGAAGTGATTGATATTGGATAACCCTGGGACAGGCTTCTGCAAAAATGTGGCGAGTCTGGGCGTGGGAGTCGATCACGTAGTCTAGAGTGGCAGTGTAACAAGAGACTAAAAAGTGAGGAGGCTCTGAAAGCTCCAGCGCCTCTTGAAATGCCACACAAAGTTGAAGATGCCATCGATAGGATTTATGTGGATCAATGCAATAGGCCAGATCCCCACCGGGCGTGAATAACGCGATCCCCCTAAAGGATTGGTGAGGATTTGGCACATCAAACCCTGGGGGCACTACACTCGACCCCGCAGGATCTGAGACATTTCGTTGGTTTTGGGTGACATTTCCAATGCCGTTTCTTCCGTAATTCGACCTGCTTCGTACAGCTTATACAGGGACTGGTTCATGGTCACCATGCCATCGAAGTTACAGTTCGGGATAATCGCATCGATTTCATCCACCTCGCCGCGGCGGATAAAGTCACGAATGGCATCAGTGTTGATCATGATTTCGTGGAAGGCTGCCCGCTTGCCGTCGGTCGTACGACACAAGCCCTGGGCAATAACCGCAACTAAGGATTCTGCGATCGCCAGTCGCATTGGCTCTTGCTCAGCGGGTTCATATAGACCTAAAATCCGCTCAATGGTTTTAACCGCACTGTTGGTGTGCAAGGTTCCAATCACTAAGTGACCTGTTTGAGCAGCCTTCAGAGCCGTATTGACGGTTTCTCGGTCACGCATTTCACCCACGAGGATGATATCTGGATCTTCCCGCAGGGATGCCTTAAGTGCATTATCAAACTTGAGGGTATGTAACCCGACTTCGCGCTGCTTAATGAGCGATCGCCGACTTTGGTGAACGAATTCCACCGGATCCTCAATGGTGATGATGTGCTTCGGCATCTCCTTATTGATGTAGTCAATCATCGCCGCCATTGTGGTGGACTTGCCCGAACCCGTGGGTCCAGTCACCAAAATCAAACCTTTGTGATAGTGGCAAATATCCTTGAAGACCGGAGGAAGATTGAGTTCTTCCATCGTCAAAATCTTGAGCGGAATCAGTCGCATCACCATGGCAGGGCCGCGCAAGGTGTCAAAGATATTAATCCGCACCCGGGCAAAGTCGTACTGGGCGGCACCGTCAAAGTCCAGATGGTCTTTGAAATATTGAATGTCCTTATCGGGCAGCACTTCTTCTAACCAACTGAAGAAAGTTGGCTCATCTGTAGCTGGATATTCCGTCGTTTCAATTTCACCCCGGTTGCGGAATCGTGGGATTTCGTTAACGCCCACGTGAATATCGGAAAACCCTTTATCAAAGGCTTCTTTCACTAACTGGGCTAGGGTCGGTGAACCAGCACTCGGCTTGTTCCGGGTGGCTGTACTGCGGATTGGGGGCGGCGCGGCAGGGGCACCAACGCGGGGTGGGCCGGAAGGAACACCCGCAGGCGGCGGGGCGGTGGGTGGCCGATTGGCCGCAGGTGGCGCAGTCCGCTGAGCTGCAGGGGGCCGTGGTGGTGCTGATCCCATCGGAGCAGTGGCACCGGGAGGCATTGGCAGCGTTTGCGGTGATAGCTGCTCAGTGGCATCCGCAGAATTTCCGACGGGTGGACGAGCAGGGGGGGGAGGAACGGGGGGCATTCCCATGGGTTTAGGCGGACGTTGTGCTTCTGTCATAGGACGCTTCAGAATTAATGAAGAGCTAGAAAATCACAGATGGGCGATCGCTCACCCTGGCCACTATTATTTTGGATACCAAGTCTAGACAATGTGCTAACTGACCACGTTAGGCACGCTAGTTGAGCTCGAACAGTAACCAATAGTTGCTTGCTGTTGCTCACCATATTAACGGCACCCAGAGGCTTTCCTCTGGAGGAGGGGCTCAACCCCTGTGCCTGAGCTGTAGTTAGCTTTGGCTGCCAGACAAAACTCCACGCTAGAAAAACTCAGCGCTTTATTCAGGGTTCCCGCAAGTACGCCTTTCACTATCATGAGCGTTTGACACGAAATTTTCCGACTCATGGAGCTTAGAGCTATGATAATATAGATTACTCTATTGTGAATTACGGGCTAAAAAAGTAAGTAACGTCCATGGCTTTGCTGCAAGAGCGTAAACACGAAATTATTTCCGAATACCAGCGGCACGATACAGACACCGGGTCTGCAGATGTGCAGGTTGCAATGTTAACTGAGCGTATTAATCGCTTGAGCGAGCATTTGCGAAGCAATAAGAAAGATCACTCGTCTCGTCGAGGATTGCTGAAGATCATTGGTCAGCGCAAACGTTTGCTAAGCTACATTTCTAAGCAAGATCAGCAGCGCTATCGTGCGTTGATTGAGCGTTTAGGCATTCGCGGCTAATAGTACTGGTACTCACATTCCATGTCGTCAGAAGAAACGCCGAAGAAGAAGGCACCAGAGGGTGATTCCGCAAAAAAGGAAGCTCCCTCTGAGCGTATCTTTTTACCGTTTGAGCCAAAGCGCAAAAAAGCAACTCAGGCAGTCCGGAAAGCGACGGCTCCGACTGCATCCCCTCGCTCTAAGGCTGTGTCCTCCCCATCATCGTCTGTGACCTCTGATATTCCTGAGGTAGTCAATCGAAGGATGCTGAAACGCATGGCCACATTTTGTGGTGTGCCAACGTTTTTAGGCATCTCAACATTCTTTGTGAGCTACTTTGTTACCACACGTGAACTCTTTACGCTCCCCCACACGGCCGTTTTGCTGGTTAGCTTAGGCTTTTTTGGCTTAGGGGTAATTGGCTTGAGTTATGGCGCGCTGTCGGCCTCATGGGATGAGGCTGATCCGGGTAGCGTTTTGGGGGTCTCAGAGTTTCAGACGAACCTTGGCCGTCTGCGGGGCGCATGGCAAGAGGCGGGAGACCGAAAGCGACAGAGTAAGGATAAGTAATTAGCCAAGAGATTGATTCTGGCAAGCGCACCTGAGGTTGTATAGCAACAGAAGAGATAGCAAGGGACAAGGGGTGGATGAGTGCTCTCGAGTTCGAGTTCTAGGATTCTTCGTCGGTAATGGTTTGTAAATCGTGGAGCTGGTCTGAAATCTGGTCTAATGCTTTTTGGAGGTCGAGGAGTTTATTAATACTTCCTCGTACAGACTTAGGTTCTACGTTTGCTCGGCTTCGAATTTCCGCGAGTTTCGTATTAAGCTTGTGGGCTAGTATGAGTGCATCATCACCCAAGCGATCAATTTGCTTTTGTTCATAGAAACGAAGGGCGGCCCCCCGGAGGACTAGAAGCGTTGCTTCTTCGCCGTGGACGCCGCGCATAAAGCGACATCGCAATAGAATATGTTCGTTTCCGTAGATGCGCTCGACTTCCGTTTGTTGGGGCGTCTCAATTGGTCGTAGGGGAACGTGAACAAGACGCTTTAACTCGTTGATCAGGGATTGACAGTAGTCGGGTTTTAATTGATCGACAACGGCTTTTAGAACTCCGTTTTCGCTCCACAAGACTCGTCCCAAACGTTTCTGTTGTTCGATGTAGAGTCGCCCGATTCCGGTTTCAAGCACACGCACGAGGAGTTCTTGAAGCAAAATACTAGGGCTGAGGCGTTGTCCGATCTCTTCAATAGCTTCGTTGCGGTGATGAGCTTGGAGGGATAGTACCGGAACTGAGGATTGAATGAGAGGGGGCATGGCCGCAGGAGTGGTGTATCCCTTTGGCGCGTTGGGATTGATGTGGTGAGGCGTTGGCTCTGGCGCTGCTCTGTTTGAGAAACGCTGTTTGGGGTCAATCGTTGGCTTGGAGGTTAGAGGCGGAGGCGGGGAACTCAGTTCTGGAACAATTGTTTCTGTCTGGGGAGGAGGTGTATCTGGAGAAGAAAGGGGATGAACATCGGCGCTGGGAAAGGACTGAGAATCCTGTAGCCCCTCTTGAAACTGGCGCAAACTTGTTTCATCCAGAATCAAGGTTTGGCGATCGCCCTGATCGGTGGAGGGCGTTGAATTCGACCAATCGTTAGAACCGGTAGGGGGGGGATGGCCTTCTGAGCCTGTCAACGGGATCGGCGTCTCTGGCCGTTTGGCACTGACGTAGTTGAGATAGGCTGACAAAGCAGTTTGCAGCGCGGCTGAGGAAATGGGTTCAACGACTAAGGAATAGTTGACGTAGGAAATCATGCGGCGTACGTAATCGGTGGCCGCAACATCAGTAGCGCTGACCATGCCTAAATGAAGCCGACTTCCTTCAGCATACAGCGGCAGAACCTGGTGATAGAGACAGGCTTCAAACGGCATTAGCCCATCAATAAGTAAGAACATCTGCTCCACATTTAAGCGCCTGGCTAGATTTCCCTCAAACTGAGACAGAACGTTCTTATAGATAGGCGTTAAGGCTGGGTTAGGGCGATCGCTGGAAGAAAACGACATGGTAGGGTCATGATGGAGGATAGTTTCTGTGAAGCAGAATGCGGTTGATCGGGTGAGTAAAGATGGGCGATCGGCTACGATCACACTATGACTGGGATAGCTCAGTCTAAGCCGATCCCGGGTTGGATTAAAGGGAAGGGGCGTAGAGAATAGAATCGGCGTGAACGCTACGCTCCACTGCGGATACTTTGAGCTGCCAAGTAAAGCTTACTCCATTCTCCCAAGATGTAGCTTGTCTTAAGGTTTAATTCCTTCGCAATCATGTCAGCGGTGTGCCCGTCCTTAAGACGATTGAGCAGACGTTGCTGTTCAGTCGTCAGATCATCCCAGAACCTAGTCCATTGCTCAGGGGTGAGACCCAGGTTATGGTCGCGAAGGGAAACACCGAGCCAAGCCGCGACCATGTCTGGCTGCGTCTTAAGACTGAATACACGGATGGCGTGATAGCTGACCTTCTCCCGGAGACGATAAATTTGTTTGATCGGCACGTCCAGCATCGTGGCGATCGCATCTTGAGAGTGCCCTTCCAGATAGAGATTTAGCCATTGGGCGGCTAGGGGTTCCACCTCCTTTTCGAGATACTGGGAAAACTCTTTGCGTACCTGTTCCCGCATGAGCTGCTGTTCTTCCGATGCTTCGCGGTCTTGGTGATCGGCGATCGCCTGATTATCCAGCAAGCTAACCGGATTTTCGGAGTCATCCGGCGTAATTTCTTCGGACACGAGCCGAATTAAATCCCCAGCGGGTACCTGGGTCATGCCGCCCCGCTGCGATCGTCGGAGATAGTTCACAAAGCGATAAACCAGCAAGGGCTGATTGCGAATGGGGCGCAAGCAGTATTCCTCCACGCTGGCTAGCATGAGAATATTCCGGAGGCGTGGATTTTGGGTGCATTCCGCGATCCAGGTCATTTGCTGGCGCATATAGGTATCACTTTGCATCAGCTCTTGAATCACCTCTTGCAGCACGTCCATGACCGTTTGGCTGCGATCGCGTGATAATGATACCCAGGTGCGAATTTTGCTGCGAATCAGGAAAAGGCTACCCAATCGTTGCAGCAGCTTGCGGTAGGCTTGATCGGGATGAGCTCCTAAGTAGCGCTGCAGCAAGATGCGATAACGATAATCTATGGCTTGTCGGGCAATGCCAAGCTGTTCTGGCGTCATCTCGTCGTATCGTTCTAGGTCTGAACCCAACAGCCAGGCGATAATACTTTCCCGATCGGTGCTGGAGTGCGCTGCACAATCCGACTCTAGTCGCGATCGCCAGGTTTCTCTCAGTTCCTCAGCCAATGCCATAGCGCTATTTCCCTTGCGTGCAGATTTCCAAACCTATAAAAGTGTGCATAAATATTAGCGTTTATGATTCACCTTCAATCACGATGGGGTGTGATCCCTCTCAATGTCAGGGGCAACTTTGCCAAAGAAACGCTGTGCGCTTGTAGCTACAACTCGTCTGAATCGTCAATAGTTGCTACCAATCGGCGGAGGGCATCGGTCAGTTGAGCTACGTGTGCCAGAGCATTGTCTTGGTTCTCGGCGAGGGTTTGCACCGAGTCACTCAAGGCAAAAATTTGATAGCCTTGCTGCTGTACCTGATGCGCGAGTGAGTCAACCCGAGTTGCTAGGCGCTCAACAGTCTCTGTGGTGGCAATAACCGCCTCGCCAATTTGTCTAACGATTTCTTCCAAGCGTTTCGATTGAACGTCGTCCACTCCTGCCTAAATCCTATTGATGTCTAAGAACTGCTAACTACTCTATCGTTTCTCAGCCTATCTAAGCCTACTTTATAGTTATGGTATCCAACAGCCTGGATCTGGATACTAATAGAAATTTGGATATTAATTTGACTTCGACCATTGATGCAACTCCACATTCATCGTTTTACGGTTCATAAGCGTGTGCCCTTAACCATCAGTCGCGGCACCTATGCAGAGTCTGAAAATATTTGGGTGCGGGTCTTAGAGGATGGGATTGAAGGCTGGGGTGAGGGGACGGCCTTTTCCACCGGGCACCGCGCACAAACCATTGAGGATTTGACCCAAGCCCTCGACCACCTCGCCCCGCTCCTAGCGCCCGTGTCGCCCCTAGATCGTCAGCAGATTGATGCGCTGATCCAGAAAGTGGCGTTACCCTCTGCCGCGCAAGCTGCCCTAGATATGGCGCTCCACGATTGGGTGGGGAAGCGGGCAGGATTACCGCTGTGGCAGTTGTGGGGGGGCGATCGCCAGCAGATCGTACCGACCTCGGTCACCATTGGCATCAGCACACCCGAAGCTGCTCAACATCGCCTCCGCCTTTGGCGTGACGTGTTTGAACCGCAGGCCGTCAAGATTAAGCTGGGCAGTCCGGCGGGAATTGAGGCGGATCAAGCGATGTTTCTAGCCGTGCGTCAAGACACTCCGACCCAGGTCAAAGTTAGCGTGGATGCCAATGGGGGATGGAGCGTGGAGGATGCGATTCGCATGAGTCACTGGCTTGCCGAGCAGGGGGTGACCTATCTCGAACAACCGCTAGCGGCAGGGCATGAAGAGGGGTTGCGATCGCTCTACCATCAGTCGCCCCTGCCCATTTTTGTCGATGAAAGCTGTTATACCAGTCGTGATGTGGCGCAGTTGAGCGATCGCGTTCACGGCATCAATATTAAATTAATGAAGGCGGGCGGACTGTCGGAAGCCCTGCGGATGGTGCATGCGGCTCAAGCGTGGGGATTGCAGATTATGTTTGGCTGCTATTCAGACACGTCCCTATCCAATACAGCGGCGGCGCATCTGGCTCCCTTTGCCCACCATCTCGATTTAGATAGTCATCTGAACTTGACGAACGATCCGTTCCAGGGAGCAACCCTGCACAATGGACGATTAATACCCAACGAACAACCAGGACTGGGAGTCAACCGTGCATCTAACCCCTAATCATCGCATTGCCCTATTACTACACGACGGTTTGCAAAACGCACGCGGCAAAACTGGGATTTCCATGCTGCGCTACAGCGAGATCCCAATCGTAGCGGTGATCGATGCGGAATCGGTGGGGCAATCCGTTGAAGCCTTGACGGGCATTCCCCGACCAGTTCCGATTGTGGCCTCGGTTGCGGATGCCCTTGCCTACGAACCGAACGTTCTCGCTATTGGTATTGCCCCCTCTGGAGGAGCGTTGCCCGATCCCTGGTGGCAAGAGGTGAAAATGGCTGTTGCATCGGGACTTTCGGTGGTGAACGGACTGCATACGCCAATGGCGAAGGATCCCGACCTGCGATCGCTCCTCCGAGAGAATCAGTGGATTTGGGATGTGCGCCAAGAACCGAAAGGGTTAGGCGTCGGTAGCGGTAAGGCGCGAGAATTGCCCTGTTTGCGAGTACTGGCGGTGGGAACCGATATGTCCGTGGGCAAGATGTCTACCGGGCTTGAACTTTACAGCGCAGCGCAGCGGCGAGGGCTGAAGGCAACGTTCCTAGCCACGGGACAAACCGGACTCATGCTGGGGCATCCGGGTATTCCGCTGGATGCAGTGCGGATCGATTTTGCCTCTGGTGCGGTTGAAAAAATTCTGATGGAAAACAGTGAGGGGCAGGACATGGTGTTTGTGGAGGGACAGGGTTCCTTCATGAATCCGGCCTCGACAGCGACGCTGCCCTTGATGCGGGGGAGTCAGCCGACCCATTTGATCCTGGTGCATCGAGCCGGACAGACCCATATTTACAACTTTGACCATGTGCCGATCCCGCCGTTGCCTGAGGTGATTCAGGTCTATGAAACTGTAGCTACGGCAGGAGGTTCCTTTGCGCCTGCACCTGTGGCGGGGATCGCTCTGAATACCTTTGGATTATCGGAGGCAGCGGCCAAAGAGGCGATCGCCCAAGTCGAAGCTGAAACCGGGCTGCCCTGTACAGATGCCATCCGGTTTGGTGCCGATCCATTACTGGATGCAATTCTCAAATCAAAAAATACTTAATCGAAAAAATTTCCTTCTCCGAATCCAAAGTTATCCTCGACCCGCACAGATAGCGCAGTGCTCCACGGCTCCATATCTTGGAGGATCAGGTCAGCAGATGCAAAACCGTCTAGCTCAGATCGAATGGGCGATTATCGCTTCTTGCCTTAATCCTTCAGATATCTAGCGACTTCACAGGGCAGCACTTTAGAATTCCTGTAAACCCCACTGGAGAACCGGGGTATACTAAACCTATGGCAACTTTGCCAGCTTACTCACCCCATTTGATTCCTATTGCTTGTGGAACTCTCGTGCAAAACCGAATACGCCCTGTTAGCGCTTCTTGAACTCGCCACCCATCACAGCAGCGGTACACCCCAGCAAATTCGTCAGATTGCTGCTGACCAAAATATTCCGGATCGCTATCTGGAGCAATTGCTCGCAACCCTTCGTCGGGCGGGAATTGTGCGCAGTCAGCGTGGCGCGAAGGGTGGTTATTTGCTGGCTCGCGATCCCTGGAAGATTACCCTCTGGGAGGTGGTTTGCTGTATCGAAGGTCTAGACACCCAAAAACCGAGTTCTAAGGTGCAGCCCAAGACAGCGGAGAGTCAGGTTATTCACGATGTCTGGCAAGCCTCTCGTCAAGCGGCGGAATCCGTTCTCCATCAACATACGTTACAAGACCTTGCAGAGAAACGAGATGCGCGCCGTCAGGTGAATATCATGTACTACATTTAATAGGAAATTAATGGCGATCGCCCAATCTAGGGCAGTATGCTCGGAACACTACGTCCAAAGACCCGATCACGAATCCTCTAATTAATCACTCCTCCTATGCGAATTGCTCAAAATATTACGAAACTCATTGGTCGGACACCGATGGTTCAACTCAATCGCATTCCTCAATCGGAGGGGTGCGTTGCCCAGATTGTCGTGAAGCTTGAAGGCATGAATCCCTCCGCATCCGTGAAGGATCGCATTGGGATCAGCATGATTGAAACGGCCGAGCGGGACGGACTGATTACGCCGGGTCAGACAGTTTTAGTAGAGCCAACCTCTGGGAATACCGGAATTGCCCTGGCGATGGCCTCGGCAGCGAAGGGATATCGCCTAATCCTGACCATGCCAGAAACGATGAGTTCGGAGCGGCGGGCAATGCTGCGAGCCTACGGCGCTGAGCTAGAGCTAACCCCCGGCGTGGAAGGGATGGCAGGCTGCATTCGTCGCGCCCAGCAAATTGTCGAGTCCCTGCCGGATGCCTACATGCTGCAACAATTTCGAAATCCGGCCAATCCCAAGATTCATCGAGAAACCACCGCGTTGGAAATTTGGGAGGACACCGCTGGACAGATTGATTTCCTGGTGGCTGGGGTCGGTACAGGCGGAACCCTTACAGGTGTATCGGAAGTGATCAAGGAACGGAAGCCAACCTTCCAGACGATTGCCGTTGAGCCAGCCAATAGTCCGGTGCTGTCGGGTGGAAATCCTGGCCCCCACAAAATTCAGGGAATCGGTGCGGGGTTTGTGCCAGAGGTGCTTCAGGTGGATCTGATTGATGAAGTAATTACGATTGAAGACGATGAGGCGATCGCCTTTGGCCGGAGATTAGCGCGTGAAGAAGGGCTATTATCAGGGATTTCCAGCGGTGCTGCCCTGGCGGCAGCCATTCGAGTCGGACGCCGTTCAGAGAATCGCGACAAGCTCATTGTGATGGTGCAGCCCAGTTTTGGGGAACGATACCTCAGTACTCCCCTATTCCAAGATCCAGAACTGATTGCGGTCGCTGCCATCAATTAGGGCGTGATCTAGCGAGAGACAGGGCCAGGCAACTCTGACGAACTGTTTTGAGCTTTGAGAGCGCTCGTGTATTGTCCATGAACGTTGACAATGTAAGGGACGCAGTAGGTAAGCAGTGCCGAAATCCAGCGATCGCGAGTCATGGTTCCGCTGAGCAAGGCATGGCCGTGGTTGAGGGCAAATAGTAGGGTTCCAACGACACAGGCAACCTTTAATCCTGTGAGCGCAAACTCTGGATTAGTGAGGTTTTGGATAAACAGACAAATCGATTTCATGACGTTGAGGACAGGCGCTATCGGTATTCCAGCATTCAAAAACATGCCTACAATGTCCCTATGGCACAGAATCATTCTTTCCCAAATCACTACCAAACGCTAGAGGTACCACCTACGGCGACCCAGGCGGAAATTAAGCAAGCCTATCGTCGCTTGGCCAAGCTCTTTCATCCCGACAGTAATCGCCCGACCGCTAACCATGAGCGGATTACCAGCATTAACGCGGCCTATGAAGTGTTAGGAGATCCGAAGCGTCGTCAATACTACGATTGTGAGCTTGGGAACTATGTTGCCCATAGGAGCGATCGCACGACTCGTGAAGCTGAAGCGCAATGCACGCACCGTCGTCGTTCTAGCGGGCAGGCGACCGATGATGCGATTCAACTCTGGATTCGTTATGTCTATCAACCCGTGAATCGCAAACTGGGACAGGTGCTCAGCCCCCTCAAAACCCAGATCAATCGGTTAGCGGCGGATCCCTTTGATGATGAACTGATGGAACAGTTTCAGACCTACTTGGATGAATGTCGCGATCGCCTCACCGAAGCACAGCGCATTTTTCAATCGATGCCAAACCCGGCGAATGTCGCCGGAGCCGCTGCCAACTTGTACTATGCTCTGAGTCAACTGATCGATGGCATCGACGAACTAGAGCGCTTCACCGTTAGTTATGCTGAAAACTATCTGCATACAGGCCAGGAACTCTTTCGGATTGCGGCTCGGCTACGGTCAGAGGCCCAAGACGCGATCCACACTATTGCTCGGTAAAAATGTCTACGTCAGCGATGGTGGGCGTAAAGCACCCAGAAAAATCAGCATCAGCCTATCCCGAACTGACGTTACAATGAAGTTTTGCATTCTGTCCTAACGCCATGCTCTTACTCGCCTGAGATGGATCACATCCGGGCGTTACAATGAAGTTTTGCATTCTGTTCTAACGCCATGCCACTGCCCATTGTTGCCATTATTGGTCGCCCAAACGTGGGCAAATCTACCCTGGTCAATCGCCTAGCTGGAAGCATGGAAGCTATTGTCCATGACGAACCAGGCGTAACGCGCGATCGCACCTATAAAACCTCGTTTTGGCAAGATCGAGAGTTTCAGATCGTAGACACAGGCGGCATGGTGTTTGACGATGATACCGAGTTTTTACCGCTCATTCGTGAACAGGCGATGGCCGCACTGGCAGAGGCTAAGGCCGCAATTTTTGTGGTAGATGGACAAGCAGGGCTAACCGCAGGAGATGAGGCGATCGCAGAATGGTTGCGGCAACAGCCTATCCCCACGCTTCTGGCGGTCAACAAGTGTGAATCCACCGCCCAAGGACTGGCGCAGGCCGCAGAGTTTTGGGTTCTGGGGCTGGGTGAACCGTTCCCGATTTCCAGCATTCACGGCAACGGTACGGGCGAATTGCTCGATCACCTGATTACCTACCTTCCAGTCACAGAAGAGGAAGAGGAACTCGAAGAAACGCGAGTGGCGATCGTGGGTCGTCCGAATGTCGGTAAGTCCAGTTTGCTCAATGCCTTTGTGGGGGAACAGCGGGCGATCGTCAGTCCGATTTCGGGCACAACACGTGATGCGATTGATATGGTGGTGGAACGCAACGACACGCGCTATCGCCTGATTGACACTGCCGGAATTCGCCGCAAGAAAAACGTGGACTATGGCCCGGAGTTTTTTGGCATCAACCGTTCCTTCAAAGCGATTCGGCGGGCGGATGTCGTCCTACTCGTGATTGATGTGTTGGATGGCGTTACGGAGCAAGATCAGAAACTAGCGGGCCGCATTGAAGAAGAAGGCCGTGCCTGCGTGATTGTGGTCAACAAGTGGGATGCCGTTGAGGACAAAGATTCCTACTCGATCTATGAGTACGAAAAGCAGGTTAAAGAGAAGCTGTATTTTCTAGAGTGGGCCGAGATGATCTTCGTCAGTGCCTTGAACGGCCAGCGGGTGCGCAACATTTTGGACGTTGTGGATCGGGCGGCGGAACAGCACAAGCGACGGGTATCCACCTCGGTGGTGAACGAAGTCCTGCAAGATGCCCTCAGTTGGCATACACCGCCGACCACGCGCCAAGGTCGCCAGGGTCGCATCTACTACGGCACTCAAGTGACATCCCGTCCCCCCACGTTTACTCTCTTTGTGAATGATCCCAAGCTGTTCAACGACAACTATCGCCGCTATATTGAGCGTCAGTTCCGCGAGAGTCTAGGCTTTACGGGAACCCCGATTCGGATTTCGTGGCGCGGTAAGAAAATGCGGGAACTTGAACGCGGTAGTGCAAACCGAGCAACGCGCGTTTAGACGGTATGGATTTACTGCGATCGCTCCCGATTGGGCTGTATCTGGAAAATCCGGTGACCTGGCTGCACCGCATTGATCCCCGCGTGAAGTTGGGGTGGCTACTGGCCTTTTTGCTGACTCCGATCGCGGCGAATATTGACTGGCGATTGGCGATTGTCGGAATCCTGCTGCTGCTCACGTTCGTAACCCAGATTCCGTTTCGCGTGTGGCGTAAGCAGATGGGCCTGGTGCTGCTATTTAGCATTCTCCTGTTTGGTGCAACCTTGTTCGCACCGGATGGCATTGATGTCACCCATCAACCCCGCCTGCCTGCCAATGAATTCGCCATTTTAGAACCTCCCCCCCCGTCTACCTCGGAGGATGCCATCGAACCCGCAGCGCCAACAGCCCCTGACTTACCCCAGCCGACCGCCTACCGCTATGTATTGCTTGATCAGGGTATTTTTCACATCACGCAGCGATCGCTCGAACTGGCAATTCGGGTGGGAACATTGACCTTCACCTTGCTGTACAGCACCAATCTGTATTTGCTCACCACTGCCCCCGAAGAAGTGACCGCCGCGATCGAAAATCTAATGCAACCCCTCAACCGTTTCCGGGTTCCGGTCACGGAAATTGCTTTGACGCTCACCCTATCTCTGCGCTTCATTCCCCTAGTGCTGGAAGAGGTGCAAAACTTGATTCGGGCCGTGCGGACTCGGGCGATTAATTGGAAAAAGCTAGGCATTCGCGGCAGTATTCAAGTCTGGCTTACGTTGGCGGAACGGCTATTGGAAAATCTGCTATTGCGGGCGACGCAAATTGCCAGTGCGATGCAGGTGCGTGGCTTTTTAGGAGCCGATCGCCATCGGGTGCGCTGGCATATCTTTCGCCTCAAAGCGTTGGATTACGGTGTGCTGCTGCTACTCGCGGCCTTCATTGGCTGCCGGGTGGTATGGGGAGGATTGGCATGACCCCCGTGCAGCCGTGGGTGTGGCGATCGCTCCCGCTTCAGCAGCGCTCCGGCTCGGATATCTTTGCCGCTCTAGTATCGAACTCGTCCGAGATTGCAGTACTGCTAGAAAGTCCCAACGAGCCGCCGAGTTCCGTGGTGTCGCCGCGGTCGTTGCGTCAATATTCCATCTGTGCAGGATCTCCACGGGCGTATCAAGGGCGATCGCAGATTTGGACACCCTCGATGGGGCAAATATTTTCGACGCTTAAGATTCTCCACCATCGGCAGCAGGAATCCACCGTTCCTGAATGCGTGCAGCATTTGCCTTTTACGGGAGGATACCTGGGTTGGTTAGGGTACGATGCCGCTTGGGATATTGAAGTGTTGCCCTACGCCCGGGCTGACCAACTCCCGTTTCCGGTGGCGTTCTGGTACGAGCCGGAGTGGTTTACGGTACTGGATCATCACAATCAAGTGCTGTGGTTGGCCGCTAGCAGTCCAGCGCAAAGTGACAAGCTGGAACAGCAGTTGGAACAGTCTCCACGGAGCGATCGCCCTTTCATTGCTGAACACGGCAGGCGATCGCCCCTCACTCCCCAACTTGCCGCAACTCAACAGGACTACGAAACGGCGGTCATCAAAGCCAAGCAGTACATCCGAGCTGGGGATATCTTTCAAGCGAACCTCTCGCTGCGATTTAGCACGCAAACTCAAGTCTCCTCTTGGGACGTCTATCGCGCCTTGCAAACCATTAATCCCTCTCCCTTTGCGAGCTATTGGCAAACCCCGTGGGGATCGGTGATGAGCTGTTCGCCGGAACGGTTGGTGCAGTTGCGCGATCGCCAAGCCGAAACCCGCCCCATTGCCGGAACGCGATCGCGGGGGATCACGCCAGAGCAGGATGAACAGCTTGCTGCAGAGCTGTTAGACAACCGCAAAGAAAACGCTGAACACATCATGCTGGTAGACTTAGAGCGCAATGACTTAGGGCGAGTCTGCGAGTGGGGATCGGTCGAGGTGGATGAATTGCTAACCATTGAGCGCTACAGCCATGTGATGCATTTGGTGAGTAACGTCAAAGGGACGCTGCATCCGGACTATGATGCCATCGATCTCATGCGCGCTCTGTTCCCCGGTGGCACGATTACGGGATGCCCCAAGGTGCGCTGCATGGAAATTATTGAAGAACTAGAACCCGTGCGCCGGAGCCTGTTCTACGGTTCATGCGGCTATTTAGACCGTCGGGGAAATCTAGATCTGAATATCTTCATTCGGACGCTGTTGGCTGTTCCCCACCGGGCAGGAATGACTTTATATGGTCAAGTGGGGGCTGGCATCGTGGCGGATAGCGATCCGGCTCAGGAGTGGCAGGAGTCTTTGCATAAGGCTCAAGCCCAGCTTGCGGCATTGCATCACGCTGAATCGAAAGCATCGTCATTATCTCCTAGGGTATAAGCCTTACTCCTTCGTTGAATTCTATGCCCAAGGAGTTGAAGCTTCGCGATTGGATGGGATGGGATTTTGCTGATACAGTGCCGTTAAACTTAGATTTTTCAAAAAAGCGCGTTTTCGGGGAGCGAACACGGTAAGATTTGTCGTCAAAGAACTATGACATCTAGACTGTGGCGATCGCCAGTTCATCAGAGAGCAACAACACGCTTGGCAACACATTGAGTCTCTAACCCTAAATTCACAGAACATCTTGGACATTTCAATTGGAACGGACATTGTGTATATTCCCCGTATTCGGAGGGCTGTGGAACGTTTTGGTACTCACTTCTTGGCACGGGTGTATACCTCTACTGAACAACAGGGCTACAAAATAGCGCAACAGTCTGCTTCTCCTAAAGATCCGGCGATCGCCTACTTGGCAGGCCGCTGGGCCGCGAAGGAAGCCGTCGTGAAAGCCCTAGGGACAGGATGGACTGGGTTGAACTATACCGATGTCGAAATTGATCGGCAGCAAAACGGCGTCCCTCGGATTGTGCTGTACGGAACAGCAGCCACACGTCTCCAAGAACGAGGAGTCCCCCAGTGGAAACTGTCTATCAGCCATGATCAGGATTATGCGATCGCCTCTGCCCTTCTCATTGTTCACCCTCATCTCCAGTCGTGAGCAAGCTATGCATCCGCCGATAGTCGATTATTTCTCAGGTTGTGGACATCTTGGATCAGAAGCATCATCCTCAGAATCCATCACGAACATCCCCCTGTTATCCCAACATCGCTTCTTTAGTATTCTTTAGAGCACCTAGGGAATCCTTTTCCTCTCAGCCTTGATTTGTTCAACGGTTACCTACATGGCCACTGAAACTTACCTTAACCATCCCACCTTTGGGCTTCTCTACCGAGTTTGCCTGCTTGAGGAAAGTCGTGAACTGTTTACGACCCTATACGCCCAGCGACTGTTCTTTGTGGTGACCACCACAAGCGACGGGCTGCAATTTGATCCCGTTAGCCGTTCTGATGCGCGCATCCTTGTGGAAAGTCGGATGTGAACCCTGCGTCGAGAAGGGGCTTAGGAGTATGGAAAACTTCAAGATGTCCACCGACAGGCATTTCATTAAGGCTTGGAGTAACGGGTTCCATCGAATTCTGGGACGAGCCTCATAGATAATGAAGATAGATTGAGGTGACCTCTGCTTCAATTCTGTTGCTGAACCGATTAACAGTCTCATGAATTCTTCCTGGCCAACAACGTCTATTGCCGATCGAATCCATCACATTCGTCAAACAATCCCAGTCTCTGTCCGGCTCATCGCAGTCAGCAAACAAGTCTCTAGCGCTGCCATTCGCGCAGCCTACGATGCGGGTGTTCGCGACTTTGCCGAAAGTCGTATTCAAGAAGCGATCGCCAAACAAAACGACCTTTCTGACCTTCAGGATATAACGTGGCATTTTATTGGACATTTACAAACGAACAAAGTGGCGAAAGCGGTTCAGCATTTTCAGTGGATTCATTCCGTCGATAGCTTGAAACTAGCAGAATATCTTGATAGGTATTGCGATCGCGCTGATGATGCTCCCTATCTCTGCCTTCAAGTGAAAGTCTTGCCTGATCCAAATAAGTATGGTTGGTCGGTCGATGAACTGATGGCTGACTTGCCAAAGTTGGATGCATTGAAACATATCAGAGTGCGGGGACTGATGACGATCCTGCCCTATGGGTTAGAGGAGGCCACCATGCGCCGTGGATTTCAAGACACCCATGCCCTTGCGGAGCGAATTCGCCAACAGTCCTGGAAACGATTACAAATGCAGGAACTCTCGATGGGCATGTCGGATGACTACTCGCTGGCGATCGCCGCAGGAGCCACGATGATTCGGTTAGGGCGCACCTTATTTGGCGATCGCACAGCCTAACTCTTAATCTGAGGCGCAACGGCCTTGGTGCAGAACACGGCTACTTCTCCATAGAGTGCGCTTGATCCTTGACAAGACAATGGCTCTTTGGGGATTATTGTGTGTCGGCTGTGTGAGTGCCTATGCCACTAAATTGAAAACTAACTAAACGTAGTGGACAATAAATGAGTAAGGCACTACACTTAGCGTAGTTTCCCTGGAAACCATTTAGGTGTATCTCAGACTGAATCGACGACTCTCAGCGAGAGCAGCGATTGGTCTAGTGTTATGGGGAAAACCCTCGCCCAATTCGCCGTTATGGAGAAAAGTGAGCCAGGGAAGTTTCCCAACTATAGGTGTGAACGCTATATCAGTTCAAAGCACATTATAAGTGCAGCAGGATTGAAGTTTAACCCTTTATTTAGATGAGAGTGTTTGCACTAGAGCATGACTGACTTCTGTGAACTAATTTAAATGTTGTTCGTTAGGAATTACTGAATTCACTAATCATTTAATTGATGGCTAGCAACATTGCTTTACGTTTTAAGTTCATAGGCTGTAACAAAAACGGTTCAATCTTAAATGAACCTTAAGTCAATCTTTAGTACAACGTTTCCATTCCAAACTTTTGGAAATCTTTTGGAAATTTTTGTGCAACCTAAATTGAATATTGAATTTATGGAATTGATGTATACTGTGAGGTCAAATCATCTAAACTCAAATAGGGCATTACATCAGGGTGCATGTTTGAGTCTTAGGGACAAGTCTCAAATGTGAGGCTGCGTGGAGTTTTTAGTGTGTCTGCCCTAGATGAGTTTCATTGTGTGTGCAAGTCCTCTTCGTTCTCACCAGCCATTGTCTAGAAGATGGTGCATCCATTTTCTATGATTGTCTGTCGTATTAAGCGTAATGGAGCGTGAACAGTGAGCAATATATTCACCAAACTTCGGGATTTTGTAGGGCTGAACGACCCCGTTGAATACGAGTATGAGTATGACGAGGTAGATGGTGAGGACTACCAAAACATCTATCAAGAAGAGCAGGTGGCTCCTGTCCTTGATGATGAGCCTCGTCGTCGTCGTATTCGTGAGCGATCCACAATGATGTCTACTGAAATAGGAGCAGGTGCTGCGATGAGCAATGTGATTGGTATGCCCGGTGCGGCTGGCGGAATGTCCGAAGTGATGGTGATGGAGCCTCGCAGCTTCGAGGAGATGCCCCAAGCCATCCGTGCATTGCGTGAGCGTAAATCCGTTGTTTTGAACCTGACGATTATGGATCCTGATCAGGCCCAACGGGCTGTCGATTTTGTTGCTGGTGGTACCTATGCCATCGACGGTCATCAAGAGCGGATCGGCGAGAGTATTTTCCTCTTCACACCGAACTGTGTTCAGGTCAGCACTCAAGTAGGTGGCGTGATGGATCCCGCTATGCCTCAACCCGCAGTTCGGACGATGCGTCCGGCTACGGCTCCTGCCCCCTCTTGGGTTGCCGAGCAGCAAGTTCGTATGGCGCAATAGCAGAGTCTATTTAAACCTATTGTTGCTTTGCGATCGCGTTCTAACTCGTTCCAAAAACGATAACGGAGTTCGTTATTCGTTCGCTGCTTTAGACGCTAGTAAAAAAGTCTTTTTAGGAGACAAACGCTCAATTGGCAACGAAACTTGGAATCATTGGCGGCGGGGTAATGGGCGAAGCCCTGTTATCCCGTCTCCTTTTTAAGGGTACATATGCACCGACGGATGTCTTTGTTAGCGATCCGTCGGCAGATCGTCGTGAAACGCTGGCAAGTCAGTATCAGGTTCATGTGTCCGAACAGAACCAATCCGTTGTAGATGCAGCCGATGTTTTGTTGCTGGCCATCAAGCCTCAGCTCTTTGACGTAGTTATTCAGGCACTTGTTCGTCAAAACCCTCAGCAGCTTGTGCTTTCGATTTTGGCTGGCGTTCCCTTGGCGCGGTTGGAAAGCGCATTTCCCAATTATCCCGTTATTCGTGCGATGCCCAATACGCCAGCAACCGTGGGAGCCGGCATGACAGCGATCGCTGGCGGAACTCACACCCAACCGACTCACCTGGATCTCGCGATGCAGGTGTTTGGCGCAGTCGGAGAGGTGGTGGAAGTGCCAGAACGACTGATGGACGCCGTCACAGGACTTTCTGGATCGGGACCTGCCTACGTGGCGCTAATGGTAGAAGCCTTGGCGGATGGAGGAGTCGCGGCGGGTCTGCCACGGGCGATCGCCCAACAGCTTGCGTTACAAACCGTACTGGGAACGGCGGAGTTATTGAAAGCGTCAAACCTCCATCCCGCAGAACTCAAGGATCGAGTGACGAGTCCAGGGGGAACAACGATTGCCGGAGTTTCCCACCTGGAACGACAGGGGTTTCGCTCTGCATTGATAGAAGCGGTGAGGGCTGCGGCTATGCGATCGCAGGAATTGGGGCGATCGTAACAGAGCATCGAGAGTCTTGGCATGGGCAATGAGTTAATACTTGTTGTCCGCAGATAGTGACGGAGACTTTTCAGCTCCGCCTGGGTCACTTTATAGTCGTGTTGCTACTCTCTACGTGTATCTGGATCGTTTTTGGTATGGATATTAGCACTCTCCTCGTTCAACTGGCGATCGCCCTCGTCTGCGCAGGACTGGCAACGGTTTTGCTGCCACGACGCATTCCTGGAAAGTTGGCTGGATTAATTTTGATTGGTCTAGGTGGTGTATGGCTGGGCAGTTGGGCTGCCGAGCTATTTCGGCAACGCTTTGGTTTAGATCTGCCATTCCTGCATTGGGACTTTCAAGGGGTGCCGATCATTCCTTCTGTCTTGGGATCTACGGTGATTCTCTATGTGGTGACAACGCTTTTGAAGTGGGGGCATTACGAGTAGGTGACTTTGAGGCTTTGAGTAGTGGAAGGAGAACCGCTCAATGAGCAATCCGTAACAAGGGCAGGATGTCTCCAACGCAGGCTGTATCCTGTTTTCGAGAGCTGGCAGATGCGTTCCATACGCTGCACCAGAAAGGCTTAATTCATTGCGATGTTCATCCCGGTAACATTATTCTGCGTCCAGATGGCCAACCTATTTTGATTGACTTTGGTTCGGCAAAACTGTTGCAACCGGGGAGGTTTACGGTGACTACAACGGTCAATGAGGGTTTTGCCCCCTATGAACTATGAACAGGGAAATCAAGAGGCTGGCCCTCAGCCGACGCTGGATGTTTATGCTCTAGCGGCGACCCTGTACTACGCGGTGACTGGCCCAAAACCGCAAGCCTCGATGAACCGTAAAATGTTTGGCGATAAGCTTGAACCCCCCAAGCAATTGTGTAGCGAGATTCCCAACTGGCTAGATCGAGCGATTTGGCAGGGAATGGCCTTAGAGGCCGACGATCGACCTGCTTCGATGCAAGCCTGGGCTGGTTTACTGACGCCACCGCAGCCAAAGCCCCTGCCTCAACCTGTCTATTCTTCGCCTCAACCACGTCCCCAACCTGCACCGCAGCCATCAACCGTGTCCTCCACTCCTAATGGCTCTACCCTATCGAGGCAAGAGTTTCTGAGAGGAGTGGCATGGGGAGGGTTTGCCGGTCTTGGCTTGCTCACAGCTTTTGGCATTAGTCAGTTTTTCAAGAAGGAAACGCATGATCCAATATTGAGTTCAGATAATGCTCCCTCATCCGCAACGTCTACAGAAACAGGTTCACCTCAGTCGTTTCAAGCGGATTATGATCAGCTAGAGGAACTTTTGCAGGCAGGGCAATGGCAAGAGGCCGATCAAGCAACCTTGGATCTCATGCTGAAAATTGCGAATCGGGAGGAAGAAGGCTGGTTAGATATCGACAACATTGAGAATTTCCCCTGCGACGCTTTAGGGAAAATTGACCAGCTTTGGGTGAAAGCAAGCAATGGCCAGTCAAGCGAGGAAGACTTGTATGAAACCCATCGCACAAGCAAGATCATGTACTGGCGAGTCGGTGGATGTCGGCATTGATGTTCACAAACGAACTTATTCGATAGTGGCAAGGGTGAACCAACTGGAGGTAAAACGATGGACAACCGCAGCATCGCCTGAGAAGTTAGGACAGCAACTGCGTCAATTTTTTCCAGAGGCTGAGGTTTATAGCGCTTATGAAGCCGGGTTTTCGGGCTTTGGATTGCACCGAGAATTAGGGGGCTGAGTTGTTTGCTCAGATGCACTCTCTGATTGGTACGGCCAAGCGTCAGGGCATTTCTGCCTTCGATGCCATTTTGCGTGCCCTACCCTCATCTCAGACCGATTGGCTATTCAGTTGAGCTAATGACGATACAAATGGTAGGGACGATATCTACTAAACTACTAAACAAGATTTGCCAGTCCAACAGCCTCAAACCTTGACCCTCACAAGGGGGGGCAGTGCAAGTTTACATCCATGACTCGATATATTCTGAAACGCCTCCTGAACTTAATTCCAGTTCTCCTTGGGATCACCATGCTCGTGTTCCTATTTTTGCATTTGATCCCCGGTGATCCGGCCACCATCATGCTGGGCGATCGCGCCTCGGCAGACCAGGTCGAAACCCTACGCGAACGTATGGGACTCAACGAACCGCTGCCCTTGCAGTATGTAACGTTTTTAGGTAACTTGCTCCGTCTGGATTTGGGACGCAGTATCTTTACCGGATTCCCGATTATTGAAGAAATCAAAATTCGTTGGCCTGCGACGTTTGAACTGTCCTTAGCGGCCATGCTGCTGGCGATCGCCCTTGGCATTCCCTTGGGAGTGCTGGCGGCGGTTCGCAAAAACAGTATTTTAGACAACGTCCTGATGACGGGATCGCTGCTCGGCGTATCCATGCCCGTGTATTGGCTAGGGCTGTTGCTGGTCTATCTCTTTGCGGTCAATCTCCAATGGTTGCCCCCCAGTGGACGCATCAGCATTGAAGGCGGGATGCAGTTTCAGCCCATCACAGGGTTCTTTGTGCTAGATGCTCTGCTGCAAGGTAATATGCAGGCACTCAAAGACATCTTGGCGCATCTGACCTTACCCGCCCTTGCCCTCAGCACTATTCCACTTGCGATCCTGGCGCGAATTACCCGCAGTGCGATGTTGGACGTTCTCTCTCAGGACTACATCCGCACTGCACGGGCGAAGGGATTGCGGGAGTTTTGGGTGATTGGTAAACATGCGCTTAAAAATGCGATGCTCCCGGTGGTCACGGTGATTGGGCTGGAGTTTGGAACGTTGCTAGGGGGAGCGATTTTAACGGAAACGATTTTTGCATGGCCGGGGATCGGAACGTGGATCTATGACGGCATTCTGGCGCGAGATTATCCGGTTGTCCAGGGCGGAATTATCTTTGTGGCGATCGCCTTTGTGCTGATCAATCTGGTGGTGGATCTGTCCTATGCGCTTCTCGATCCACGGGTGCAGTTTAAGTGAGTGATTTTCATTTAATGACCGAGAACAATACGGTTATACACTGCTAGTGAACTCAGAGGAATGCCAATCGCCAATAGGCATAAGATTATTAGGCATAAGATTATAAGGTCTGCCATGGAAGTCGCCCAGCGTGGGGTTAGGATTAGTTCAACGATAGGTCGGTTAGTTTTAGGTGCCATCCCCCGCAGGAGTCATCCTCTAGGAGACATAAACACTCTCAATGCCTTGCCTACATGAACACTACACACACTCTGACGCAGAACTCCCGACAACGATAGCAGAGATTCACGAATTGATACGTATCGAAACGCTGTGAATCAATCCTGTAAACCTTTGATAACTGAAGGGACGATCGCCCCATGAGAATTGAGGGAGAACATCAACCAACCTCCATACTCCATCACTCTCCCTTTGTGACCTTTACAGTGCTACACCCCACATTCCGCCCTTTAGAGTGTCACATTGAGAATGTAAGCGCATAATTTTCTCAAGGTTGACGCCAAGGGGGTGCGGTATTAACAGCGATTTGGCGGGGGCTCACGAAACTCCATGATTTAATGGAAGGAGCGCAACTTGCCGCTAAAACCTAGGCTCAGCAAGTGTTTAGCCGATCTTTGCGTAAGGGATAGCCCGTTGGGAGAGGTCTAGGGAGAGGGTTGAAAAACGCTTGTGCACAAAAATCATACGTCCGTTCAGCAACGCCGAAAATTGCACCACTAGGGGGCGACGTGAACAAAAGTTGTACAACAGCTTTGAGTGACACTCTGTCAGGTCAAAATAAGGACGCTTAAAAATACTAGAGAGCCTGATTCTATTCCGTTTCAAGCTCTCTTTCTTACTTATCTTTGTTGCAAACTTTAATGAATAATCCAGGCTAACCTCCTTTCATAGGTTTGCCTGAGTCTGCCGCGATTTGTGATCTCTCCGCCAAAATTGCATCAATGATTTGGACATTGGCCTTGGGAAAGGCATACTCCCGCAAATCTGAGGGCTCAACCCAGCGCACTTCGTCGCATTCGATCGGTTGCGGGTCGCCGCTGAAATGCCGACAGTGATGGACATTTAGCGTCACTCGAAAATGGCTGTAAGCATGATCTACCACGATCAGGCGATCGCCCACCTCGATCTCAATCCCCAACTCTTCCTGAATTTCCCGCGCAATGCAGGTTTCAATCGTTTCATCCGGTTCCACCTTGCCCCCCGGAAACTCCCAGAGGCCGCCCAGCAAACCGTCCTGCTTGCGGCGATCGATCAAAATCTGGCCTTGATCATTCCAAATCACAGCAACGCCAATGATCTTGTGAGGCACGGGGGCACGGGTTTCAGCCATAGGAATCTCCTGTTGAACGTTCAAATTATACGCCTGACAGGGCGATCGCCAGGGACAGCGATCGCACACCGGAGTTTTCGGCAAACACACCGTTGCGCCCAAATCCATCAAGGCTTGATTAAAATCGCGGGGATGCTGTGGATCGAGAAGCTGATCGGAATGCTGCCAGAGCAGAGATAGCGCTTTGTTGGGTGGGCGATCGAGGGCAATGAGTCGCGCCAAAACCCGTTTGACATTGCCATCCAGGATCGAGAGGGCCTGATTGAAGGCCGAACTGAGAATGCCGCCTGCGGTCGTGCGTCCAATGCCCGGTAGCGCTAAGATAGCATCAAGATCGGTTGGAAACTGTCCGTTATGCTCTGAAACAATGATTTGTGCGGCTTTGTGCAGGTTTCGCGCCCGTGCATAATAGCCCAAACCTTCCCAGGCTTTGAGGACGCTTTGCTGATCGGCGGCGGCTAAGGCATTTATGGTCGGAAAAGTCGCCAACCAGCGCTCGTAATAGGGTAAAACCGTTTTGACCTGGGTTTGTTGCAGCATAATTTCCGAAACCCAGATAGCGTAGGGATTACGGGTTTCTCGCCAGGGTAGAGTGCGCCCCTCACGGCTATACCAATCAAGGAGCGATCGCCGCAGTTGATCCAAATTCGTCTCGGTCCATCGAGGAAAACGCTCTGTCACGCTTGAGCCATCCGTAATTCACCGCTTTCCATAGTAAAACCCGATGACTCCTTTACTGGAACCATCGGGTCTGCTGAATCATGACAAAACTCAAAACCGTTACACGTACCGCACTTCCTTACTCTGCGTCTGTGCCTTCAGCGCCTGCAGAATCAAACATCTGAAACGTCTTCTCAAACTGCATCCGCTGTTCGACGTTGCGGAGGAAGTACCCATTCATCATCGCCGACGCGATCAACCGACCAAGCTGTTCGCGGCTGGTTGTGATCGTCACTCCAAAACCTTCAGGAGGCAGGCTTCCCAACATCCCGATAATGTTGTGCTCCATCACCTGAGCTACTTCAGAAGATTCGGGCTTGGAGAGATGGGCGATCGCCTCTGGACTCATGGACTGTACGTACTGCCAAAGAGAGTTCGCGGATTCACCCTCTCGACCAAGAAAACCTAAATTTTGTTTCGATGGGGTATTCACGTTGGGAACCTCGTTCGAGTGGAAAACTACGTTGTTTCTGACTTATCCCTACAGTAACAACTGGGTTCACCAATCCTGAATGGGGCGAACCGAACCCCAATGGAGGGATCGGCACACTTCAAGGATCCTAGTTTGGAACCGTCGGGCGATCGCGCAGAGCAATATCCTCAACAGTCCAGCGTATTTTCCACTTCCCAAGAGGAAATATGGGCACTGTATTCATTCCAAACCTGGTGTTTCAACTTCAAATAGGCGTTGGTGAAAGAGTATCCGAGCGCATTAGGTAGAATGTCATTTGCCTCTAAGCATCGCAACGCATCCAAAAGATTGGGGGGAAGCTTGCGAACCGTGTCCGGCACTCCGTCTACATAGCTATTCGTGTCGTACCGGGGGCCAGGATCGCGTTTTTGGGTAATTCCGTCGAGTCCAGCCGCAATTAATGCCGCAGGCAATAGGTAGGGATTCACCGCACTATCGGGTAGCCGAAACTCAAATCGGCCTGGGTCGGGAATGCGAATGGCGTGGGTACGGTTGTTGCCGCTGTAGCTGACGCTGCTGGGCGACCAGGTTGCCCCAGAGTAGGTGACGGGGGCGTTGATGCGCTTGTAGGAGTTGATGGTGGGATTGGTAATGGCGCAGAGGGCTTCGGCAGAATGCAGCACACCACCGATGAAGTGATAGGCCAGGGAGGATAGCCCTAACTCACCATTCGGATCATGAAAGAGATTCGTTTGGCCGTCGGTGTCCCATACGGAGATGTGGGTGTGGCAACCGTTTCCGGTGAGGTGGGCGAAGGGTTTAGGCATAAAGGTGGCGCGGAGACCGTGCTTTTCGGCGATCGCCTTCACCATGTACTTAAAGAACGCATGGCGATCGGCAGTCACTAGGGCATCGTCATACATCCAGTTCATTTCAAACTGACCGTTGGCGTCTTCGTGGTCGTTTTGGTAGGCTCCCCACCCTAGGGTCAGCATCACATCGCAGATCTCGCGGATCACGTCATAGCGACGCATCAACGCTTGCTGGTCGTAGCAGGGCTTACTCTGGCGATCGCGCCCGTCCGAAATTGTAGAACCATCGGGAGAGATCAGAAAATACTCGCACTCGACTCCGGTTTTGACCCGATAGCCTAACTCTGCGGCCTGAGCGATCGCCCGTTTCAGTACCAGTCGCGGCGTTTGCTCTAAGGGTTGACCATCAATGCTGTAGAGATCGGCAGGCATCCAGGCGACATCGGGTTGCCAGGGCAGTTGACAGAGGCATTCTGGATCAGGGATAGCGAGAATGTCTGGATCGGCAGGAGTCATGTCTAACCAGGCGGCAAATCCGGCAAATCCCGCACCGTTGGCTGCCATAGTGTCAATGCTTTCGGCAGGAACTAGCTTAGAGCGCTGTACCCCAAACAGATCGGTGAAGGAGATTAGAAAATAACGGATGCCTTGTTCGCGGGCAATGTCAGAAAGGGTGGTCATAGGTAATGGGAGAACGAAAACAGTAATGGCGATCGCAAGTAAGCATCGCTACCTTACACATTTGGGGTGTCCCCTTTGGTGGCGTAGGACACTGCTTTGGACATCCCTTCAGTGCTAGTCCGCCATGGAATCTAGCCAACCAGCAAATCTTGAACTGCTTGTCGGATAAAGGTTTCGTCTTCGGGATTTTGATAAGGATTCCCAGCCCGATGTCCCCAGATTGAGGGAATAACCCGATATTCAGCATGGGGAATCAGCCTCGCTTCGGCTTGGCAATCGTCGGGGGTGAAGTAGAGATCGGTGGCGGCAGGCATCACCAGGGTTTTGGCTTGGATAGAGGACATCGCCCGCAGGTAGTCGCCCTGATAGGTGGGATTGTTGCTGACATCGCACCGGAGCCAGATGTCAATCATGGCCAGAAGATTGTGGGGGTCGCGTTTGCGATAGTTAACCTCCCATCCCCGCAATAGGTAATCCTCCAGCGAGGAAAAGCCAAGGGGACGATAGAGTTCTTCGCGGTAGTAGGCTTGGGATGCCGCCCAACTGGCATAGATTAGCGCAAAGGCATGGAAGCCCCGATCGGGAACGCCCTCAAAGCGATCGCCCGTCCAGGCTGGATCGGCAGTGAGCGCGGCTCGCAGACTTTTCAGAAAGATCCGGTTGTGGTCGGTGGTTTTGGCGGTTCCGCACAGCGCCGCAATCCGGTGTACCCGATCGGGATAGAGTGCGCCCCAGTGATACGCCTGCTGTGCCCCCATCGACCAGCCGTAGACAAGCGCTAGTTCCTCAATTCCAAAGACTTCGCGCAGCAGGTGCTCTTGGGCGCGGACGTTATCGAAATGGGTGACGTAGACCCCCGACTGCGCCAAACAGTAGGCATCGCAGTTACTCGGCGAACTGGATAGACCGTTGCCAAACATATTGGGAATAATGATGAACCACTGGGTGGGGTCGAGAATTCGGTTCTCCCCAATCAGCCATTCAATATCGGGATGCTGCGCTCCGTAGGAGGTGGGATAGAGGATCACATTGGAGCGATCGCCCTTCAATTCCCCATAGGTCTGATACACCAGACGTGCTTCCGGAAAAACAACTCCACACTGAAGCGCAAAATCTCGCAGCACAAAGGGTTGTGGTTCTCTCATTCCGTCTCTGATCCAAATGCACTAACAATCGCCTGATTCACCTGAGTATAGCCCTGTCCGATGTGGACGAGATGAGGGGCAAGGGACTGATGGGCGATCGCCAACGCATGGAACGGAATCGACGGATAGAGGTGGTGTTCCGCATGGTAGGGCATATTCCACATCAGGAACCGGAGCGGAAAGAGCGTATGGGTGGTGCGGGTATTGGTAAGCGGATTCTCATCCTGGGTACAGCCTGTATGTTCGGCCAGCAGCACAAAGCGCAGAATAGGCTGACCAATGGCTAGGGGTAAGAGCCAGTAGAGAAAAACGAATTCTGGATGACCGAAAGCGGTGGACAGGGCGATCGCCCCAGCATAGGTCAGTAACTGGAGGCGGGTAGAGCGAATCACTTCCGCATAGGCACTTTCGGAAATGAAATAGAACGCCTGAAGTTGGCCTGTCGCGACCTTGAAGTGGGTTTTGATTTTGCCGATCCACCAGGGAATGCCGCTGAGTTGGAATAGATAGTCGCCCATCGTTTGGGGAAGGGGATCATCCCGTTCGGGATCTTTGCCGGGAATCTGGGTATAGCGATGGTGCCACTTGTGATAGCGACGAAAAAAAGCGCTGTTGTAGAACGAGAGCAATCCGGCACACCAGCCTACTATTTCGTTCAGCTTCTGATTACGAAAGGCGGTGCGGTGGCTGCACTCATGCATGGGGGCAAACATAGAGGCAAAGCTGAAGCCGTAGACAACTAGGGCTGGCAACGCAATCCACAAGGTCTCTCGCTGAGTCGCCCATAGATAGCCACTCACACCCATGACAAAGAGATGCCCTGCGAGATGCATGAGCCCTTTTACGTTAGAGCGCTCGTTGAGCTGATTAAGTGTGGCGTTGGAAAAGAGGTGGTGCGGATTGGGCGTCTGGGTTTGGCTGGTTGGTTGATCTGCTGAATGAATGACATCCCCTAGCATGGGAATTCAACTCCTGAATGCTTTTTAGCTGAATTTTAAAGTCTCAGGCGATTTCTTGAGTCAAGCGACCTTGACTACACTTGTTATAACAAGTCGAGTGGGGCTACTTTGTATGATTCAATACCCAAAACAAAGTCGAGGTTTGAGTTACACACCCAAACCTCAAAGCCAGTATTCGCATTACCCCAACAGTCAAGACTTGCTGCTGTTTATTACCGTTATGGCTTCAGGCTTTCGAGTCATCCACACGGACAGAGCCTCTTTCTAGCTAGTTGGGTTTCACCCGCATCAGCACCTGACCGTATTCTACAGGCTCAGCGTTTTGAACCAAAATCTCGATAATTTCACCTGAGACTTCCGCTTCAAGTTCGTTCATCAACTTCATCGCTTCAATAATGCAAACTGTCTGCCCTATCTGGATGCGATCGCCCACATTCACGTACGCAGGTTCATCCGGGGCCGGGGCGCGGTAAAAAGTGCCCACCATCGGTGAGTGAATCTCTAAGTACTTCGTTTCCGACGATGGTGGAGCTGATGACGGAGCTGTCGAGCCAGAACTTGCGGCGGGAGGAGGACTGGTTGGGGCGATCGCGTCACTCGGTGCAGCGCTGGGCATGGCAGGATAAGAAGGCGGTGCCGCAGCACTCCCAGGTTTGCTGATCGGTAGCTGAGCTGGTGTTGACTCCGCAACCCAGGTTCCCTTGCGTAGGGTCAACTCAAAGTCATCACTTTTGAGCGTGAGTTCCGCAACATCTGTCTGATTTAAAACCGTAAGCAGTTCGCGAAGTTCTTCAAAATCAAATTTCACAGCTGACAAGCCCGTTAAATCATGGTCATATCACTAGCGGGTTGGATGTACACAGCCGCACCTCCAACCCGCGATCGCCCAGTCTTACTCTCGTCCGAGATAGCTATCGGAGCGAGTATCAATCCGAATTTTTTCGCCAATGGAAATGAACAAAGGCACCATGACCTGCGCACCTGTTTCTACAATGGCGGGCTTTGTCCCACCCGTTGCGGTGTCACCCTTCACGCCCGGATCCGTCTCAGTCACTTCCAGCGTAACGGAGTTCGGCAATTCCACCTCAATGACCTGATCGTTCCAGCGGACGATGTTCACTTCCATCCCCTCTTTCAGGTACTTAACGCCGCTTCCAATCTGGTTTGCGTTCAACCGTCCTTCCTCGTAGGTTTCCATGTCCATGAAGACATAGTCTTCGCCATCTTTGTAGGTGTGCTGCATCACGCTCTTTTCAATGACAGCCTGAGGAACCGTTTCACCCGCCCGGAACGTGCGCTCGACCACGCTTCCGGTTTGAGCATTTTTCAGCTTCGTTCGGACAAAGGCTGATCCTTTACCAGGCTTTACATGAAGAAACTCCACCACCTTCCAAACAGAGCCATCTAACTCGATGCTGACACCGGGACGAAAGTCATTACTGGAAATCATGAATCTTGCTGTTGAGGGATAACAATCGGCAATTTATTTTACCCTCAACCGGGGAACTCGCAGCACGAGTTTTCACACCAGCTTAATCAACCGGGGTGTCCAGCCTGTGGCAAGATTAAACATGGGTTTGCAGATTATTTGTTGAAATTTTTCTTTACTAATGATTGATACTGCGCAACGCCGAAACCGCTTCAGTCTTTTATCCCTCCTGGCAATCGCGAGTGCCTTTGTGGTGAGTTGGTTAGGGTGGATGAGTCCTGCTCCTGCGGATGTTCTGATCAGCGGCCTTCCCCCTGGAAATGCCATTACAGATGGTAAAGCCTTGCTCCGATATGCTCTACCCATCGACAACAAATCCGTTCGCGATTTGCAAGGTACGATTGAGCAAATTTCTGAAGCCTTGCGTGCCCGACGTCGCCTCAGTGTTGTGAATACAAATTTACTACAAGCCGAACGAATTCTAGACCGAGCAGAAACGTTGCTGTTACCCAGCGTTGTACCCAGCAAAGTTGACGATGCCAATGCTCTCATCGATCAGATGAAAGCGAAAATTTTGACCATGCGTGAAGCTATTGACGCTCAGGATAAAGAAACCATTTGGCTTGGGCGTGGTGAATTACTGGATCTGATTGGGCTTCTAGAAGAAGACATGGTGCAAGGCTTCCCCTTTGAGGTGCCTGAGGAGTATAGCAATCTGCCCCAGCTTAAGGGTCGGGCAACCATTGCTATGGAAACGACCCAAGGGTCAATGGAAATGGTTGTGGATGGCTATAATGCGCCAGTTACGGCGGGCAACTTTGTCGATCTCGTTCAGCGTAAGTTCTACGATGGCTTGCCGTTTATCCGCACTGAAGATTTCTACGTGGCGCAGGTCGGCGACCCACCGGGGCCAGAGGATGGATTTGTTGACCCGAAGACGGGAGAATACCGGGCGATTCCCTTAGAAGTGATGGTTGAGGGGGATTCTGTACCGACTTACGGCATTACCTTAGAGGATGCGGGACGTTATCTAGATAAGCCAGTGCTGCCCTTCTCAGCCTACGGTGCGTTGGGGATGGCACGTCCGGGTGATGATCCGAATGGCGGATCTTCCCAGTTCTTCTTCTTCCTGTTTGAACCAGAGTTGACCCCCGCAGGGCTGAATCTACTGGACGGACGCTACTCTATCTTTGGCTACGTCACGAGCGGTAAAGATACCTTAGGGAAGATTCACGAGGGCGATCGCATTCTGTCGGCCAAGGTGATCAAAGGCGCAGAGAATCTCGTGCAGCCATCCTAGCCCCCTAGAACTTCAGAATCCTATGGTGCTTGTTCGGGAGTTGGGTGAGCATGGGCTACTCCAACTCCTGTTTCAATACTGCCCCGCTTCGATCGTGGGGGACGATGCTGCCCTGCTGGCGATCGCCCCTTCGCAGTCGTTGGTGGTGACTACCGATCTCCTGGTTGATGGCGTTCACTTCAGTATTGGTCATGCAACCCCCAATCTTTACACCACCTCCCCGGCAGATGCAGGATGGCGAGCTGCTGCTGCTAATTTATCCGATTTAGCCGCGATGGGTGCGTCGCCCCTGGGAATCACCGTTGGCCTAGGATTGCCGGGTGATTTGCCCGTAGACGTGGTCGAGGGATTTTACATCGGAATGTTCAATTGCCTGACCCTCTACGGCACACCCATTGTAGGAGGGGATGTCTGCCGCTCACCCACGCTGACCGTAGCGATTAGCGCCTTGGGTCAGGTGGAGCCAGTCTATGCCATCCGGCGATCGCACGCCCAACCTGGCGATGTGATTGTGGCGACGGGTGTTCATGGTGCATCGCGGGCAGGACTGGAGCTATTAATGAATCCCGAACGTCAGGGCGATCTTATCGCTTCAGAGGTTCAGACGTTAGTTCAGGCTCACCAACGACCCCGTCCGCGTCTGGATGTGATTCCCGATCTGCACCGGGCGATCGCCCAAACTGGCGCAGACTTTCGAGTAGCAGGCATGGATAGTAGTGACGGATTGGCGGATGCCGTCTTACAGATCTGTCAGGCTAGCCAAGTGGGAGCCATCCTCGATCGCGATCGCCTCCCGATGCCCGATTGTTTTTCGGATTGGCTATCCACGGAACAAGCCCTAGACTGGACGCTTTACGGTGGGGAAGATTTTGAGTTGGTGCTTTGTGTACCGGAATCCGTGGCGATCGCTCTTTGTGCGGAGCAGCCTGATCTTTTTCCCATTGGGCACATCACAGCAGAGCGGGAGATCATCGTGCGCGATCGCGCCCAGGTCAATCCGGATATCTACCTTTCCGAGAAAAAGCGATTCCAGCATTTTAGCTAGAGCCAGTACCGTCAACGGATGGAGCGATCGCCTCTGGATTAACCACCCCTGTTTGTGCTAGAAGCTCAAGCACCTGTTCTGCGGAAATCAAACGCTTCAACATCACCTGACCAATAGAGGTTTGTCGGTTTGCGGCGGCAACCGGATCGGGTCTGACCTCTAGCATCAGCACCACATCTTCCACCCGATGCAGCCAAAGGCGCTCGCTATTTTCGGTGATGCAGATGTTCATCCGATAGATTTCAGGACTCCGCCGCCACGCAGCATCATCCCATAAACCATTGGTTCCCCAGACCCGTCCTATCGTCCAGTCTTCGGTCAAGAAAAAGTACTTCACAGTCGTTCCAAGCGTGATAACAACTCTGTAACTTATTTACGCACGAGTATCGCCGAAACCGAGCCGCTTTCTAAAATTATGAGCCAGAATCAAGGCTGTTCAAAGCTAGGTGGCGAAAATAACGCGTCCATATCCTGCTCAAGATCCAAGGGATCTTCGGCTTCCGATGGACGTAAGGGGCGATCGCCCAAGTAAATTTCGCGAATATCATCCGGCAAAAGCTGCTGAAGCTGTTGATAGCCCTCTGCAAGATGGTGCTTAATTTCTGAGATTGATAACTGTTCCCCTTCCGCTTGAAGATAGGCGGCAATTCGAGTCTCACTCCAGTGAAAGGTGTAGGACATCAGTACCACCAACCGCTGAGTCGGATCTAGCTGCTCCAATGCCTGTTCCACATAGCACCAGAGCGGCGGCGATGCATGCTGCAGCGAATAATGGATTGACTCAACCGGAGGCAACTCAGAGCGATTGATGCACAATGCTGTGATGTTAATGATCCAGCTTTGAAGGGTCATTTTGCGGGTTGAGGCATTGGGATCAGAAACGGCCTGTTGAGCCACGGCCCGCAAATCTAGTCCACCCAGCTCGTGATACATGTGTCGCCACGTGGTCGCAAAGAGATATTCGGCCTGGACGGGCGATCGCACCGAATGCTGAATCAGACTGTACACCAACGCACTATAACGACAAAAAATGGCTGTAAAGTACTGACCAGACTCCGGTTGCCGTTGAAACAGCGTCAGTAAGTCCTGATCACTGTAGTGAAACAGCGACGTGATCAGCGGATGGCTACATTCAGGAAAATTCGGGACTTGCACAGGATTTAGCCAGACGTTAGCGGGGCAATGGTTGAACTAGAGAAGTCGTAGTGGATGTAGTACACCCTGACGATTCTACACGCCGAAATCAGGAAACCTAGAAAATTTACATCAAGATTACAACAGTTCACCAGATCTGACGCATCCACCAGTGAGCATGAGCCTCGATATCGAATGCGCAATGCCTGGACGCCGATAACCTCCGCTGATGGTTGGCATAGACTCTAGGTGATACTAATCCCGCCTAACGTCAAATGGCACGGACTAAAGGCCCTAAATTGAGCCAATGTTTAGTGAATCTTATCGGAACTCCCAGAACTTCTTTCGTTAGCGATCGAGAATTGTCAATCCATGCAGCGATATACTGAGACAGTGCACAGGTGAAAATTCTTAACACTTAGAGCTATTGGATTTGAAAAGAGCTATTGGATTTGAAAACAGTAGTTTTTAGATAATCAGGCTCATCGGGTTTCACCTCTTCTTTCAGTTCAGCCCTGCACAGCAGGTTGAATGTCATGCCCTATCTAGTCCTCGTCAAACGGTTATGAACTCAGGGATAGACTTACAACAAAGCTTTATTGAATTGCTGATGCAGCTTGGGCTTCCCGCTGGAGTCGCAAAGCTCATCTGGATTCCCTTCCCCTTACTTCTGATGCTGATTGGAGCCACGGTTGGTGTATTGGTGACCACCTGGCTTGAACGAAAGATTTCAGCAGCAGCACAGCAGCGAATCGGTCCTGAGTATGCTGGTCCCCTAGGGTTCCTCATTCCGGTTGCTGATGGACTGAAGCTCCTCGTTAAGGAAGACATCGTACCCGCGAAATCCGATCGATGGTTGTTTACCTTGGGGCCTGTAATTGTGGTGGTTCCGGTGTTTTTGTCCTACATTGTGGTGCCTTTTGGACAAAATATCCTGATCACAGATCTGAATGTTGGCATTTTTCTATGGATTGCCCTATCTAGCATCGCGCCTATTGGTCTACTGATGTCGGGCTATGCGTCTAATAACAAGTACTCTCTTCTGGGAGGCTTACGGGCTGCGGCTCAGTCCATCAGTTATGAAATTCCGTTAGCTTTGTCTGTCTTGGCGATTGTGCTCATGTCTAATTCATTGAACACCGTTGATATCGTTGATCAGCAGTCTGGATATGGAATTTTGGGCTGGAATATCTGGCGACAGCCTGTGGGTTTCATTATTTTCTGGATTGCAGCGTTGGCAGAATGTGAGCGTTTGCCCTTTGACTTGCCCGAAGCTGAGGAAGAACTTGTGGCAGGTTACCAAACGGAGTACGCGGGGATGAAGTTTGCCCTGTTCTACTTGGGTTCCTATGTTAACCTGGTTTTATCGTCCCTCTTGTTTGCCGTGCTGTATTTGGGGGGCTGGGAGTTTCCCATTCCGGTGGAGTTCATTTCCAATAGTCTGGGTCTAAGTGAAGCAACGCCTGGGTTGCAGGTCATCACTGGAGCCCTTGGTATTGTGATGACGATTCTCAAAGCTTATTTGCTGGTCTTCCTGGCGATTCTGCTGCGCTGGACTGTACCCCGGGTTCGGATTGACCAGTTATTGAACTTGGGATGGAAGTTCTTGCTGCCTGTATCTCTGGTTAACTTATTGGTAACTGCAGCGTTGAAACTCACATTCCCCGTTGCCTTTGGTGGATAGGGTGAATGCGTGTTGAACCGTAGTTCAGCAAACTGGGCGATCGCCCCACCTGTTTAAGTGATCTAAATTAAGCCAATTAACCGATTCTCGATTCCCCATTAATGTTCTGAGGAGAACCGAAAATATGTTGAAGTTCCTCAAGCAAGTGAGCGACTACACCAAAGAAGCTGTCCAAGCTGCAAAGTACATTGGTCAGGGACTTTCCGTCACCTTCGACCACATGCAGCGTCGTCCCATCACGGTGCATTACCCCTACGAAAAGCTGATTCCGTCAGAGCGCTATCGTGGCCGTATTCACTTCGAGTTTGATAAGTGTATCTCCTGCGAAGTTTGTGTGCGCGTGTGCCCCATTAACTTGCCCGTCGTAGACTGGGAATTCAACAAGGAAACGAAGAAGAAGAAGCTGAACCACTACAGCATCGACTTCGGAGTCTGTATCTTTTGTGGGAACTGTGTGGAGTACTGCCCAACCAACTGCCTCTCTATGACGGAAGAGTACGAACTGGCTGCTTTCGATCGCCACGAGTTGAATTACGACAACGTTGCCCTAGGACGCTTGCCCTACAAGGTCACGCAAGATCCAATGGTGACTCCACTGCGAGAACTGGCCTATCTGCCGAAAGGTGTGATGGATCCCCATGATCTGCCTGCCGGATCTCAGCGTGCTGGGAAGACTCCAGAGGAAATCCTGGAAGCAATGGAAAGCAGCGCTACTAAATCATAGGGACGCATTTTAGCAAGTCGCGCAAAGGGCTAC
>JACYMB010000041.1 GCA_015272205.1 Synechococcales cyanobacterium T60_A2020_003
TCGACACCTGGACCGAGTTACTCTGCCATGCCGCCTGATTGGATAAAGTCGAGCTAAGACTGCACGCACCACAGATGGACCAGCGGTAGATAGTAGGCTAAGTAAAGCAATCAAGGCTTTCAAAGATGTGGAATGAAAAACAGAGAAGTTGTACACTACAAGCAGCAGCTTGATGACCTATTTAAAAAAATATCTAGTCTTCCAGAAGATACTGAAATGCTTTCGCATTGGGCAAGATATTTGTGTATTCGTGTTTCTGGATTCTTAGAAGTCTCGGTGCGCTCCATATACAGTCAATACTCCAAAGATAAAGCAGCGCCATACGTAGCAAGTTATATTGAGAAGCAGTTGTCAGGATTTCAAAATCCTAATATGGAAAAGATTTTGAATGTTACAAGAGCTTTTAATCCTGAGTGGGCAGATAGGCTTGAATCCATTGTCGAGGGCGAGATAAAAGATGCAGTTGTTAGTGTTGTTGCAATAAGAAACAAAATTGCTCATGGCGATAGCGTAGGAATAACTTATGTGAAAATGCAGGGTTACTAGCAGAATGCTGTGAAGCTTGTTGAACTTCTTGAGCAATAGTGTGACGGAGAATCTACTTAGACATGAAACTTACAAAGGAGCCAACTTGGACTTACGTGCTTTCACCGTAAAAGAAACGGAACAGGATCACAGAAGTCTTAGTCCTGGACAACATCGTGACTACTGCAGACCTTCAATCCACCTCATCCTTTGACGAATCCGCTTCCCGGCAAACCTGGCAACAGTTGCGCGATCGCCTTCGTCCTGGACAACAACGTCTCGCCGATTGGCACGGTGGCTCTTTGGCTGTTTCCGCCGTACCCGGAGCCGGAAAATCCACCGGAATGGCGATCGCCACGGCCATTCTGCTCGCAAAACGCCACATTGTTCGGCAGCAGATCAACGCTGGACAAGCAATCTCTCCAGAGGATGCTTGGCTAGAAGCCTTCACCCCGCAGCGGCAACTGGTTCTCGTCACCTTTACCCGTTCTGCGGCGGCTAATCTCAAGCTCAAAATCCGCCAATACCTGCGCGAACTGTCGATTCCCGCCACCGGATTTGCGGTGTATACCCTGCACGGACTGGCGTTGAGTATTGCCAATCGGCATCCGGATCTGTCGGGCTTGGATCTGGATCAGTCTACCCTCGTTTCCCCGAATCAAAGCCATCGGCTCCTAAAAACCAGCGTGGAGCAGTGGATCAGCGGCCATCCGCAGTTGTATCAAACACTGCTAGAGGGACAACAGTTTGATGGGGAGGAAACGGAACGGCTGAGACGGCAATCGGTGTTGCGAACGGAGGTATTGCCGGAACTGGCGCAAACCGTGATTCGAGAGGCGAAAAGTTCGGGACTATCGGCGCAGGCATTAGCGGAGTTGAGTCAGACGGCAACTCAGGTAAATACGGGGGAATGGCGGGATTACAACGTGTTGGCGATCGCCGCTGGCCTTTACGAACAGTACGAAATTCTCCTGCGGCAGCGGAGCTTTATCGACTACGACGACATGATTCTGGCGGCGTTGCGGGTGCTGGAAAACGAGACGGCTAAGCATTTATGGCGATCGCAAATTTTCGCGGTTTTTGAAGACGAAGCTCAGGATTCCTCTCCGCTGCAAACCCGGTTGATTGAACAACTCGCCGCCGATCCGGATGATCCCGCTCTGCCGTTGAACCTGATCCGCGTGGGCGATCCAAACCAGGCAATTAACTCCACCTTTACCCCCGCTGACCCCATTTTCTTTCGGGAATTCTGCGAAGACTGCGCCGCTCAGGGACAGTTAGCGGAGATGGATCAGGCGGGTCGTAGCACCTTTTCTGTCATTCAAGCCGCGAATCGGATGCTGAACTGGGTGAATCAGCAGGCACAGACTCCCCGTGGGCGATCGCCCCATCATCCAGAACTATCCACCCCGGTTCTCCCCTTCCGATTCCAGCAGATCCAACCTGTTTCTCCCAACGATCCGCAGCCCGACGCCAACCCTACCCCAGAGGGAGCCGGAGTGGAAATCCATCGCCCCACCGATACCTATCAGACTGTGGAATGGATTGCCCGCCGGATGGGCGCGATCGCCCAAGCAAATCCCGACGTGCGGGCGGCGATCCTGGTGCGGGAAAATCGGCAGGGTCGGTTCATTACCGATCTGCTGCGTCGTCCCGGACGGCATGGCGTCACGACCAATTTAGAGGATTACGGGTTAGGCATTCTCGATGTGGGCGAACGCGATCGCCAGTCCCATATCCCGGAGGAAATGCTGATGATTCTGCAATTTCTCGATCGTCCTCACTCCCCCGATTACCTCAAGGCAATGCTGAAGGTGTTGAGCGATCGCCGCTTGATTCCCTCTCAAGATCTGAACCGCTTGACCAGTGCGCCAGAACAATTTCTCTACCCCAGTCCCCTAGCCGACGATGCCACCGATCCTGATCCCGTAGCCGACCAAGCCCGTCGATTCTGCACCGGACTCCTCCGGGCACGGTTGGAACTCCCTCCCTATCAAGTAATTCCCTTCCTCGCCCTTGCTCTCCAGTACGAGCAGTCGGAACTCGCCACGGCGGATAAGCTGGCTGAGCGACTATCCCGCCAGATGCAAATGGGCGTTTCCATTGATGGGTTGATTAGCGCCCTTACGGAACTGGTGAACTCGGAAAACTTTGATCCGGTTGACACGGAGGAAGACGCCGAAGCCCGCTACACCCGCCCCGGACAGGTCACCATCATCACCATGCACAAAGCCAAGGGACTCGATTGGGATGTAGTGTTTCTGCCGTTTCTCCATGAGTCCGTGATTCCGGGAAAGGTATGGCTGCCTCCTCAAACCCAGTTTTTGGGCGAATTCAACCTGGCCGAGGTCGCCCGTGCCCAGATTCGCGCCCACCTGCACGGAGAATCCCGCATTCCCGATAACCTGACCGCATGGCAGCAAGCCTCTGTCCTGAAGCGCAACGAGGAATTTCGATTGCTGTACGTCGCCATGACCCGTGCCAAACGACTGTTGTGGATGTCGGCGGCGCAGCGGGCTCCCTTTACCTGGAGCAAACCCGATAACCTCCAGGAGCAATCGCCCTGCCCCGTTTTGGCCGCCTTGCAACCTCCTCCATCCTAGATGCCCAGTCGATATGAAAAAAGACAAATAAATCCCGCCCAACCATTGCTAATCGTAAGGTTGTGTAACGGTTTCGCGGATTATCCAATCCGGTATTCGACAATACTTTATGATGAACGAGTATCTGATGGGCTGGCTCCATAAAAAAATCCCTCGACTAAACGGATTTGGCTGGTATCCAAGCATCAGCCCAGAATTTAGCGCTCAGTCCTTTAGATATCGCCACTTTTACAG
>JACYMB010000042.1 GCA_015272205.1 Synechococcales cyanobacterium T60_A2020_003
AACTTGCTCTTTTTTGATTCTGATACCCCGTCCGCTTGCGGCGGGGTAGTTCATTGTGTGAGTTCACTACAGACTACAGGTATGATGTGAGCTTGTCTAAAGTGTAGTGTGCAGGCGCATATACTACCACTGCCATGATGACCCGTCATAGCCCAATCATAACCTTGCCTATGCAGCGATCGCAGCTAGTAAAAATAAGGTGTCTACCAAAATCGTGCTGAGTACTGCTCCGGCAAATCCCCAGTATCGCAATTGCTGATACTGCAACGGCACCGTCCCGACCAATAGTAAAACGGTTGCCAAAAGGCTAGCCCAAAAGAACCCCGTAGGCGCTAGCACCTGCCCCAACGCCGCACGAAGCACCAGGGACGCCGACTCTGGCTCAACCTGCATGAGCTGTCGCCAAAAGGGGACGAGATCCGTTGCATAAAAGTAAAGATCGGTAACAGCAGTTCCAAACAGAGAACCGAGGTAAAACCAGCATCCAATAACACTTTGCCGTCGAGCCATTAAAACCAGTACAAACGGCAACCCAATGGCTTCTACAGGCAGATGCAGCAATGGCTCCCAGCGCAGCCATCCCCAGTACACGGAGCCTGCCAACCACGTCCAGGCAAAACCAATCAGCAAATCGCCCCAGAGGCGCGCCTTCCTACTTCGATACAGCTTGATGCCAATCCCAAACCACAGTCCTGTTATCAGCAGACTCAGAGCGGGTAGCCACCGCACCAGAGGGGCTTCGGCAAATACAGGAACCGAAACTAAAAATACTGACGCCATAAACAGCAAGAAGCGCTCTTGTAAAAGCGCCTGCCCCCAGCGAAGGGGAACCGATGGTAGGGAGCCGTTAACACACGAGCGCGAAGGAGGCGAGTAGGAAGACAAGGAATTCTTATAATTCAGTTCAACTTTTTTAACATAACACGAAAAATCCCCCCTGGGGGCATTCTTCAGGTTTCGATCATATCCATGCTTACTTCTCATTCAACTGGCCGATTCGGCAGTATTAGAGCAAACCTGAGATATGCACACCGATTTTTGTCACACCAGACACAAAGCCTAGTTTTAATTGACCAATTTGATGACTTTATGAGAGTCCTCTAGGGTATTATGACAAATCTGTTACATCTTGGCTGCTATTGCGTTTCACTAAATTGGATACAAAAATTAAGATCTATAAGATCTAGTGAAATCTGTATAGCCATCCTAACGGAAGACGAGCTTCCCGATGATGATGATGGAGGCATCTTGCCCTCAGCCAGTGGGCTTACGTGTAGTTGGCGACTGGTTGACACCTGAAAGAATTCACCTGCATGTTTGCTCAGTACTGTTGATTAGGATCACTGATTAGGCCAACCCACAATGATGATATCTGGACTACTGCCCCATAGTTTAATGGGCTATGAAACGCTGTGCTCCCTCTCCACGGCGTTATCTCAAGCTCCGACGCCCTCGGAGGGAACCGCTCTCATGGAAATGAATTTGTTTCGAGCGATTATCTTGGGTATTGTGCAAGGGCTGACCGAGTTCTTGCCCATCAGCAGCACGGCGCATCTTAAAGCGGTTCCGGTTGCCCTCGGTTGGGGAGATCCAGGGGTTGCATTCACCGCAGTAATTCAACTGGGGAGCATTGTCGCAATTCTCTGGTATTTCTGGGATGACCTGCGTTACGTCGTATCAGGGATGGCGCGGGCAATGATTAAGTCAGACTATGAGTCTAGAGATTTTCGCATTGGTCTCGGCATTATTTTAGGGACGGTTCCTATTATTGTCTTTGGCTTATTACTGAAAGCATTGGTTCCAGATTTAGATCGCTCACCCATTCGCAGCATGGGCGCGATCGCCATCGCATCCATTGTAATGGCCTTACTCCTCGCCTTAGCAGAGTATCTGGGCAGTCGTAAGCGAACCCTTGATAATCTAAAAATGCAGGACGGCATTTTGATGGGGTTGGGGCAAGCCCTAGCGCTGATTCCCGGTGTCTCTCGTTCTGGATCTACCCTCACCGCGGGTTTATTTTTAGGATTAGAGCGCTCCACCGCCGCCCGCTTCTCGTTTTTGCTTGGCATTCCCGCCATCACCCTCGCAGGACTCGTAGAGTTGAAGGGACTCCTAGAAATGGGACTTTCCGATATCGGGGTTGTGCCATTAATAGGCGGCTTAATTGCGGCCTTGGTGTCTTCGTATCTGGCGATCGCCTGGTTGATTCAGTTCCTCAAAACTCGTAGCACCTGGATTTTTGTGTGGTATCGCCTGGGCTTTGGGATTGCCATTTTAATAGCGATCGCCTCGGGTCACTTAAAGAACGTCTAGTCGTTAGTACTGGTTTCTATGGTTCCTAACCGTTGCAAACTGTAAAACCTTAAAGCACTCTCCAAAAGTCGGGCTATGGTGGGGACGGGCAGTGCGCAACGGAGTCAGGCGATGAGCAATGATTTTCAGCCACCCCCACCCCCAAAAGCCAAAGGTGGCGGCGTATGGAAATGAATTGCCATTGGTTGTGGTGGCACAACACTTCTCCTCATTGCGCTCGTGAGTGTGGGGGGATTTTTCGTAGCGCGGAATATGGGCGTTTCGGTAGATCCAGAACAAGTGGAGGAGAAGGCAAAAACGCTGTTCAACTACTCCATTCCCGGCGGATCCAAGGGCTATCTCACCATGAATATACTTGGGGTAGAAGTAGTCCAAGTGTCGAGTTTGGAAAATCCGCCGGACGTGCTGTTAACCATGAGCACTCTGCCCCCTCAGTTCCAGGCAGAAAACATGCGCAATGAGTTTGTGACGTACTCCCGACACCGATGCAAACATACGGTGCGGGCTTCTCCCACCGG
>JACYMB010000043.1 GCA_015272205.1 Synechococcales cyanobacterium T60_A2020_003
AAAATACCCGGTGAATGGGCCGTTGAAATATCCGGCATTGGCTAGGCTGCGCTGGAGATCGGTGACTTCTGCTCCATACATGCCATAGCTGAGATTGCCACCCCCTACAGGCGCAGAGTAGGCTTGTAGAGCCGTTAAAGTATCCGGCCCTGCGATGCCATCAACAGAAAGAGCGTTGTCGTATTGGAAGTTCATGACGGCGTTTTGAGTCAGTGACCCGAAGAAGCCTGTGAAGGGGCCATGAAAATACCCTGCCTGACTGAGGGCGTGCTGAAGTTCTTGCACGTCATCTCCGTAGGAACCTCGTGAAAGAGTCGTGGCTGACGCATTTTCAGAGGCTGCCACGATTGCGAGTCCCCCTAGCAGGCAGAGGAGGTAACCTGCCGTTTGGCTAGAGAGTTGGCCTGAGAGTTGCATACTGGGTAAGACGACTTCTGGAATCAGGGTGTTGGAAATCGTCTTTAGTTCATCCCAGCTTAGCTGAAGCTCATAATCCTCAGGATGCTCATAGGCTAGAGAGTGGTGGAGAAAGGCAAGAACTTCCATAAATTGCGTTCCTGATGAATTCGTTAATCCCTATGAAGAAAATCAGTTCGATACGGTTTCAATAGAACGAAGAAACTAGACGTTATTCGCAATCGTCCAGTTCCGTATGGACTGACTTGAGGGACTACTTTTTCTTCTAACCATAACAATACCAAACCTGGAGGATTTCGGACGCCTTTTACGCTATGAATGCGGAAGGCGATCGCCCTTTTGGCTAAAAATCCCCTAAATCTGTTGTTCTCTTGCTATAGTACATTCCTTTTTTTAAAGGGCGATCGCGTCTTCAAGCCCTAAATAAAGGCGTGATTTAAGCGGAGAAATTAGGAATGATTTTGCCGAAATGGGGAGACGCAAAGGCAAAATGAAGATTCCTAGGGATTTTCTTCTCGATTCGATCGCAAAAGTCGATCATTCCCGTAGGAATCTAGGACTTCTTTACCGAGGATTCTGATGCCTTTTGGTAGCGCCAATGGGCACGCACAAGGCGAATTTCGGGATAATCGTAGGCTTCCTTGAGATAGGTGTAGATATTGCGTAGGGCTTTGTCACCCACAAGGGCGATCGCCTGTCGAATGGCGTTTTGGCGTTCAGGGGCAACGAGGGCATCGAGGTCAATCGATTCTCCGGCTTCCATCAAAATCGCGAGGTGATCCAGGATGGTGGTGAGGCGCACGTTTCGTTTGGCAGCAATTTGGGCAGGCGATAATCCTTGTTGATAGAGATAGAGGGTTTGGCGATGGGTGTCGGATAAATCGCCGGGTTCGGTGGCGGGCGATCGCACCGGAACCGTCACCACGGGGGGGCGATCGTCTGCGTTGACTTCAAGACCCAATTCCTCGCAAACCTGGCGAATGGTCTGGGTGAATCTTGCACCATACTGGCTGAGCTTGTAGCTACCCACCCCGGAAATATTGGCAAACTGCTCCAGCGTCACCGGACGCATCTGCGCCATCAGCCGCAGACTGGAATCGGCAAACACCACGTAGGGTGGCACTGATTGTTCGTCGGCAATTTCCTTTCGCAACCGCCGCAACCGATCCAAAAGCTGTTCGGCTTCCAGCGATCGCCCACTGCGTCCGTCCACCGTAGCTGATTGACGCGGCAAGGCAATATGAACCTCTCGCTGTTTACGAAGGACTTCCCAACTGTAGGGATTCAGCTTCAGAACGGGAAAGCCATCGGTGGTTTCGTCCACTAACCCTTGATGCAGGAGCGATCGCCCCAGATGTTTCCATTCCTCAGCGGTGCGATCGCGTCCAATGCCGTAGGTCGATAGCTCGTTATGCTTCATTTGCAGCACCCGCTTATTTTGGGAACCCCGCAGCACGTCGATAATGTGGCTCATGCCGAAGCGCTCATGACATCGGGCGACGCAGGACAGAAACTTTTGCGCCTCAATCGTCCAGTCTTCCGTGATTTTGGGTTGCAGGCAGTTGTCGCAGTTGTTGCAGTTGTCAGGGAAGGATTCGCCAAAGTAGCGGAGCTGGATGCGACGGCGGCAGTCTGTCCCCTCGGCGTAGTCCAGCACCTGGCGCAACTGCTGACGGGCGATTTGCTGCTCATGGGCATCAACTTTCTGTTCAATCAGGTAATTGACAATACTCAGATCACCATAGCCAAAGAAGAGAACGCACCGCGACGGTTCGCCATCTCGTCCCGCCCGTCCGGCTTCCTGGTAGTAGCTTTCAAGATTGCGCGGCAGATCGTAGTGAACGACAAACCGCACGTCCGGCTTATTGATGCCCATCCCAAACGCGACCGTCGCCACCATCACCTGGACATCATCGCGAATAAACCGATTCTGATTCTCCGTCCGTTCGGCATCGCTCAACCCGGCATGGTAGGGCAACGCCGAGATGCGATCGCGCTGAAGCTGACTGGTTAATTCATCCACCTTGCGCCGACTGAGGCAGTAGACAATCCCGGAACCTTGGCGGACGTTGCGAATTTCGCTCAGCAGTTCCCGGTAGGAAGATTTTTCCTTCGGTCTAACTTCGTAATAGAGATTGGGACGGTTAAAACTGGCGATGTGGATGGCAGGATTGGTCAGGGCAAGCTGGCTGATGATGTCTTGGCGCACTCGTTCCGTTGCGGTTGCCGTTAAGGCCAAAATTGGCACACGGGCGTAGCGATCGCGCAAGCTGGCAAGCTGGCGATACTCCGGACGAAAATCATGCCCCCATTCCGAAACGCAGTGCGCCTCATCGATGGCAAAAGCCGAAATCCCGACTTGCTGGTAAATATCATCGAGCACCGGACTAAAGGTGTCGCTAAGCAACCGTTCCGGAGCCAGGTAGAGGAGTTTAATGGTGCCCTGAAAAATCGCGTCTAGGCGTTGGCGTGTTTCCGTCAAACCGATGCTGCTGTTGAGAAACGTCGCGCCAATCCCATTATCCTGAAGCGCTTGCACCTGATCCTGCATGAGGGCGATAAGTGGCGATACGACGACAGTTAACCCCGGCATCAGTAACGCTGGTAGCTGGTAGCAGAGCGACTTTCCGCCACCCGTCGGCATCACCACCAACTGATCCCGGTTTTCGAGCGATCGCGCCACAATGTCCTGTTGCCCCGGTCGAAAGGTATCGTACCCGAAGTAATGTTTCAACGCCTGATCCAGTGATGGAAACACCGGAGATTGCGTAAATAACTCAGATTCCATGCCTTCCCAACCCAGAATGAACCATTGATGCGATGTTACCCTGGGGCACAACCGAAAAGGGAACAAACACACCCTAAAAATTCTAGCCAATCTCAGCAAATTGCCAGAAGCGGAATTTAAGCAGGACGATACCCGGATAGACGCTGCTCAACCCAACCCGATAGACTAAAACCAGGAAAGAGTAGGCGAGGGAGTTGCAAGCGAGCGATCGCTTGAGGAAAGTCCGGGCTTCCGAAGAACCACACCTGCTGGGTAACGCCCAGTGCGTGCGAGCGTGAGGATAGTGCCACAGAAACATACCGCCGATGGAGCTACGGCTCACAGGTAAGGGTGCAAGGGTGCGGTAAGAGCGCACCAGCAGCATCGAGA
>JACYMB010000044.1 GCA_015272205.1 Synechococcales cyanobacterium T60_A2020_003
GCTATCATCGTCGTTCGATTGCTGAAACTACCATGTTCCGCTTTAAGACTATTTTTGGGGGCAATCTCAGTGCACGTCAATTTGACAATCAAGCCGTGGAATTGTTCATCAAATGTGTTGCGCTCAACCGCATGATTCAGATCGCTAAACCCGATAGCTACAAGGTTGAAGGTTAATACCAGGACACTCTCAAGGCGAACCTGACCGTTTTTCTAATCATGCAACAAAGCCCAGATGGTCTGGAATTTCTGGATCTAGCCCCTCTAGCTGGTCTGCGTGCTGAATATAGAAGCCTGTATCCGGTTCTGCGCCTTTTTTCAGGTCTTCGCGATCCAGCGTGCTTGATCCGACATCCACGACTTCCAAACCTAATTCCTCGGTTAAGGTTTTCACAATCCGCGCTAAAAGACGATTGATGATTTCGTGGAGTTTTGACGGCATCTTGAGGCTGAGAATCCCTTGATTGTAGGCAAGGCGAGTGGCACGGTGATCGCCCATATCTGTCAGCATGGCCTGATAGGTTTGCCAGCTAATGGGAGATAGCACGATGGTTTGGGTCAGTTGTCCATCGAAATCGTCTAGCTCTAGCTCGCTGAGTTGAGGAGAGATCATAAAATTCTTAGGACGAGGGTTGGGGGGCAGAGTTAGCATTTTGATGGCAGCGATTGCACAAGCCAAAGAATTCCAGGGTGTGATAGTAAATCTTGAACTGATAGGACTCGTTGAGTCGATCTTCCAAATCGTGAACGGGACATTCATCAATGGGAAAGGACATGCCGCATTGTAGGCACGTGAGGTGGTGGCGATCTGCCTGCACCGAACTGTATAGCGCCTCCCCACTCGCCAGGGTTCGCATCTGAATCACGCCTTCTAGCTTCAGCGCTTCCAGGGAGCGGTACACCGTTGCTAACCCCATGCCCTGATTATGCTTGCGAAGCTCCATGTAGAGATCTTGGGCAGAAATCGCACGATCCAGCTTTTTCAACAAGCTGAGAACTTTTTCCTGGCTCCGGGTGCGTTTTTCCTTCATAGTGCGATCGCTCTATCCCTCAACACAGTGGATTGGACACAGCCATTGATGAAGCTGCTCCTTCTCTAGTGTGTGCTAAACGCGACGCAGTAAACAACTCTCTAGGATGACCCCTTGCGACAGAATCGGGTGGCACCACATACGCAATGCCACCTTTCTAGTAGTCTGCCAATGCCGCAGAGACAGAATTTATTGTGACTCGCAATACACCGGATTTTACTGCTTCTACAATTCCCGCAGTGTCGCCAGCAGAGTCTTTGGCCATACCGCTGGAGTAAGCGAATGTTGTTCAGGCTGCATAACAGGTGCGATCGCCAACACCGTAGGGTACGTTCCCGCAGTCAACTTCTAATTCTCCATCGATACAGTTTTTGAGATCGCACCAAGATTGTGGCTTCAAGCAAGGACGATCGCACGTATCCTGGTGGCGATCGCGATCTAAAAACACTGTAGACGGGCGATCGCCGGATTTCAATTCATTAAACGCGATCGCCCATCAGATCATCCAATTCCGAGTAATCCGGCAGGGTGGTATCAATCGCCTTGCCGTTGCGAATTACGGTGCGATCGCTCTGAGGCCGACTCAGCAACTCCCCAAAATTCCGAGCTTTGAACAGAATTAAGTTAGCCTCTAAACCAGTGCCAATCTGTCCAACCTGCGGCAATCCCATCAGTTCCGCTGGGGTACGGGTCACCGTGCGGCACCAGTCCCGATGGGGGCGATCCAGGTGGGCAATCTTGACCGACTGGGCGAAGACCTCCAGACCATCGTGATCGCCATAGGCATGGAAGGGATCGCGGCAGTTGTCACTGGCGACCGCTACGGGAACCTGCTGCTGCTTCAACTCGTGCAAAAGCGTCACCCCCCGCAATCTGGGCATGCGTCCGGGATGGCGATCTTGCAGGTACAGATTGCACATGGGCAAACTGACAATGCCAATGTTGGCCTCCTTCACCAGCCGAATCGTGGTGTCTGCATCCTCCGGGGACTGTACCGACAGACTGCAACAGTGACCGCAGACAATTCTCCCCGCAAACTGACGACGGATTGCGGTTTTGGCGATCGCTCTCAAAGACTGATGATCCGGATTCAGACTCTCATCGGTATGAAAGTCCAGATCCAGCCCCCGTTCCTGGGCAAGGGCAAAGACCCGATCCAACGGCTCATCCAAATCAGGATTCCCAAAGGAAACGCCACCGAGCAAGCCTCCGTGTGCTGCCATTTGATCCGCTAAGGCTTCCCCCTCTGGCGTCAGGTAATAGTCCAAGGGTAGGAGCGGAACAGCCTGTAAGCTAATGCGATCGCGCCACTCTTCGCGCAGTTTTAAAAACGCTTGGAGGCTGGAATTAAAAAAATCTCCGCCTGCATCCAAGTGAGTGCGGATTGCCTGCGTGCCGTGGGCATAGCTACAGCGCAAGCCAAACTCCATCCGCCGATACAGGTCTTCAATGTCCCAATGTTTCTTGTCTCCCTTTGCCGCGTCCAGAGCGTCGTCAAAGGTGCCGTTGGGATTGGGCGATCGCATCCAGGCGTGACCCTTATCTAAATGGGTATGCAGGTCTACAAAGCACGGCCACACCATGCCTTGCTTAAGGTCGATACTCGGCAAATCGGAATCAGAGCGATCGCCCTGCCCATACAGTGCCGCAATTTGTCCATCGCGGATTTCGATCTCCACCGCAACCAAATCCTCCTCAAGCCTGGAAGCGCTGAGATGGGCGATTGGCTGGCGGATCAGTTCCGATTCCGGGTCGGCAAGGAGAGCCGCAGGGATACGGGCGTTGGTCAGTCGGTACGTGGATTGAGTCGGAATCGGGAGCATGGTTAGGACGCTACGGGTTTCATGAAACACAGGTGGCAACCGATGAGATCAATTGACCCCATTCGGCCGGGAACGCGATCGCCACTCTTTTTAGGATATTTATGGGATACGTGACAACTACTCTCTCAGATTAGACTGGCAACGCAAACCCCTCCAACGTTGTATTTCCCAGGACTATCACGAAGCTGGATTACATATCTCCTGGCAGCGCACTCTCATGCCAGTGGCGCAGCAAAAACTCAGAGCATAGGGTTAAGAGGACGAAAATGAGAACCCCCAGACCTGCCGTCATGAGGAGTGCCGCAAACATTCGGGGAATTTGCAGATTATAGCTAGACATCAGGATTTGATAGGCAATGCCCGATCGTTGCCCCCCTGTCCCGGCCACGAATTCAGCGACGACGGCTCCAATCAACGCGAGTCCACCACTAATGCGAAGTCCACCTAGAAAGTAGGGCATGGCACTCGGCAACCGGAGGTAGAGCAGCGTTTGCCAGCGGGTTGCGTGGTAGAGCTTGAACAGATTTACCAGGTTTGGATCGGTGCTTTTTAAGCCCAAGGTTGTATTCGCAATGATGGGGAACAGCGCCACAATCCACGCACAAATGATCAGCGCTAAAAATGTACTGTTCTTGCACCAGATGATGATCAAGGGGGCAATCGCCACAATCGGCGTGGTTTGCAGCATCACCGCATAGGGAAAAAAACTGCGCTCTACCCAACGGTTCTGGGCAAACAGAATCGAGATGAACAAGCCAGAGACCACGGCTAATCCAAAGGCGGCGATTGTAATCTTCAGTGTCACCATCAACGACGGAAACAAGCGATTCCAGTCTTGGATCAACGTTTTCACTACTAGAATAGGCCCTGGCAGCAGGTAGGGCGGGGTGTTGGTCCAGCGGACGCTCAATTCCCATAGTGCCAAGACCACCAAACCGACCATCGTTGGAGCGAGCCAGTCTGCCCAAGGTATCCGATAACTGGACGGTAGGGACGATTTTGCCGGGACTAACTCAGAAGATGGTGTAAACAAACGGATCATGGTAGGTTCCTCGGTTTTTAGGGAGATGTATATCCAAGACCTCAGAGCATCCGGCAGAGAACTTACGCCATCGCCTCTGCCAACGCCGTAGACACCGCACGGCAATACTCCATAAAGTCTGGCGACATGCGAAATTCAGCGGTGCGAGGGTAAGGAGCATCGATGGGAATATCGGCAACAACCCGCCCAGGATGAGAGGCCATCACCACAACCCGCTGCGACAGATAGACGGCTTCATAAATATTGTGCGTTACAAACAAAACCGTCCACTGTTGGTTTTCCCACAGATGGAGGAGATCGCTATTGAGGCGACTGCGGGTGAGTTCATCTAAGGCTCCAAAGGGTTCATCCATGAGTAGGAAGGAGGGTTCAGTGACCAAGGCTCTGGCAATGGATACCCGCATTTTCATGCCTCCCGAAAGCTGGCGGGGATAGGCTCGCTCAAAGCCTTCGAGATCGACCAGTTTCAGACCGTGGGCGATCGCCGGACGTGCCTGACGGTAGGATAAGCCTGCGAGCTTCAGCGGTAGCCCAACGTTATCCCAAACCGTCGCCCACGGCATCAACGCGGCATCCTGAAACACGAAGGCCAGATGCTCTTTTAGATCAGCGTCGTCCCAATTAATGTGCCCCGATGAAATGCGGCTTAACCCGGAAATCAGTTTGAGAATTGTGCTTTTGCCGCACCCTGATGGCCCCACAAGGCTGACAAACTGGGAACGGGCGATCGCCAAATTGACTCCACTCAGAGCTACGGTTCTGTTGGCATAGACCTTACTAACATCGGTGAGGGCGATCGCTGGGCTTTGTGTCATGCTGGCTCACCCGGTATAGGTGTCAACCCCTTTGTTTACAAACTGTAAGGTATAAGCCTGCTTGTAATCAACGGATGCATCCAATACGCCTGCGTCTACCAGCGAGTCAAAGAAGGTCTTCCAGCGCTCATCAGTCATGGCTCCAATGCCCAGAGTTTCGGCATCACCGGAGATCAGAATGCCGTACTCCTTCAGCTTTTCCAGGCTATAGGCCAACTGCTCATCGGACATTTCGGGATTGTCGCGTTTGATTAACTCATTGGCGGGGGCTGGATCGTCTAGGTAGCTATACCAGCCTTTAATCGAGGCATCTACAAATCGCTGCACCAGATCGGGGTTCGATTCCACGAGTTCCCGTTTGGTTTCAATCGTGGTGGAGTAGGGGCTGTAGCCATAATCCGCCAACAGAAACACGACGGGGTCAAAGCCTCCTTCTCGCTTAATCGATAGAGGTTCTGAGGTCAGGTAGCCCTGTTGTGCGGAGGTTGGATCTTCTAAAAAGGGGCGAGGGTCGAAATTATAGACGGTTTTTTGATCATCGGTGAAGCCAAACTTAGCCCTTAGGAACGGCCAGTAGGTAAAATTAGCAGCCGAGGAAATAAATATTCGGCGTCCCTTCAGATCTGCCAGCGTTTCGATTTCTTGTCCAGGATGGGCAATCAGAATTTGGGGATCTTTTTGGAACATAGACGCAACGGTGACTTTGGGAATGCCTTCGACGATGGCGTTAATCGCATCAGACCCGTAGCCCATAAAGAAATCGACGGCACCTCCCATGAGAAGCTGCGTTCCATTCACCTGGGAGCCACCCATGCGAATCGTGACCTCTAAACCATGATCGGCATAAATCCCCGTAGCCACCGCTTGATAAAAGCCGCCATGCTCCGCCTGGGCATACCAGTTGGTGCCGTAGGTAAGTTTGGTTAATTCGCCACTGGTATCCGAGGTGCTTGTGTCTGAAGTCGATGCCTGTTGACCGCAAGCGGCCAACGCTCCTGTACCAAGGGCGATCGCCCCGTATTTCAAAAAGCGTCGCCGACTGAGATCGTTGCTAAATGCCCGATAGAACTGTAAATTTGCCACTTTCCCTGCCTATTCGATACTTTTTACTATCTAGCAAATTTAGAGTACCCCAGACTCTAGGTTGCAACACCAGAATCTTTAATGTGGACGAGCAAGCTAAATTGCTGTCGGTTCCTTGCCAGACACGACTGGAGCCGTAGTATTTAGCTGGAGTTCTGGATGATCGCCTTCAATTTGCTGAAGGTTCCACTCATTGCGGAATAGGAGCACTGGACGATCCCAGCTATCTTTGACCACGACAGTATTAAACAATCGTCCCACTTTCTCCAGGGCTTCCCAGCCCCCGCCCACCCAACGGGCGACGCTGTAAGGTAAGGGATCGAGCAAGGTTTCAACACCGTATTCGTTGAGCAACCGGAACTGCACCACTTCAAACTGGAGTTGTCCTACGGCAGCTAGGATTGGATCACGGCGCGATTCATCGGCGGAATACATGATCTGAATCGCACCCTCTTCCCGCAGTTCGCTAACGCCCTTGCGGAAGGATTTGAACTTTGAGGGGTTGGGGTTCTTGAGGTAGGCAAAGAGTTCAGGAGAGAAACAGGGAATTCCCTCGTATTCCAACCGTTGACCGAGGTAGATGGTGTCGCCAATGGCAAACGCGCCGGGGTTATTCAAACCAATCACATCACCGGGATAGGCTTCAGACAGGGATTCGCGATCTTGTCCAAACAGCTTTTGTGGGTGGGAAAGACGCACGGTTTTTCCCGATCGCGCATGGTTGACCACCATATCTTTCTCGAACTTGCCGGAACAGATGCGGATAAAGGCGACGCGATCGCGGTGCTTGGGATCCATGTTGGCCTGCAGCTTGAAGACGAACCCGGTGAAGTTTTCGTAGGTGGGGTCGATATCGCCTTCGGTGCTGTGGCGTGAGCCTGGTTTGAGGGCGTAGTCCAAAAAGGCATCGAGGAAAAGCTGTACCCCGAAGTTGGTCATGGCGCTACCAAAAAACACGGGGGTCATTTTGCCCTGATGCACCAAGTCCAGATCCAGATCAGCCCCGACCATATCGAGCACTTCTAGGTCTTCTTTGAGTTGGGAGTAGAGTTCGGGTTCTAGTAACTCCTCGATGCGCGGATCGCCGAGATCAATCACGGTATCCTCGGCGGCCTTACTCCCGTGGGCGGAACGCTCAAACAGATGAATCTGGTTTTTGCGCCGATCAAACACCCCACGGAAGCGATCGCCACTGCCGATCGGCCAGTTCACCGCATAGGTTTGCAGCCCCAGTTCTTTTTCAATTTCGTCCAAAAGCTCCAGCGGATCCCGTCCTGGACGATCCATTTTGTTCATGAAGGTGAAGATGGGGAGCGATCGCATCCGGCAGACTTCAAACAGCTTGCGGGTTTGCGGTTCCAATCCTTTCGCCGCATCCTCCAGCATCACTGCATTATCGGCAGCGGCCAGGGTGCGATAGGTGTCTTCGCTAAAGTCTTGGTGTCCGGGCGTATCCAGCAGGTTAATCCAGCAATTGCCATACTGAAACTGCAGCACCGTGGAGGTGATCGAAATCCCCCGCTGCTGTTCCATCGCCATCCAGTCAGACGTAGCGTGCCGCTGGGCACGCTTAGCCTTCACCGCGCCTGCTTCCTGAATCGCACCTCCGTACAGCAGCAGCTTTTCGGTGAGGGTGGTTTTTCCGGCGTCCGGGTGGGAGATGATCGCAAAGTTGCGGCGTTGTTCGACAGCGGCTTGCAGTTCAGTCTGGAGTTCCGTGGGCATTCCTGGGTTTAAACGTCCTAGTTATCAATAGAATATGAGCGATATATAGATCACTCAGATTTCTATTATAGAAGCTTGCTACGGACGGAAAATGTCCACAAGAGGCATCCATAGGCAGGTAAGCTAGGAAAGGAGTATTTTGGGGCGTAGAAGTTCATGGCTAGCAGTGTTCTTGTGATTTCGGATGCTCAGTTTGAGGCTGAGGTGTTGCGATCGGAGAGTCCGGTGCTGGCGTACTTTTGGGCATCGTGGTGTGGGCCTTGCCGTCTGATGTCCCCGGTGATGGAGAAGGTCGCCCAGGAGTATGGCGATCGCCTCAAGGTTGTGAAACTAGAGGTTGATCCGAATCCTGAGACGGTGGCGACCTACAAAGTGGAAGGGGTTCCCTCCATGCTGCTGTTCCGGAATGGTGCGCTTGTGGAGCAAGTGGAAGGCGCAATTAGCAAGCAGAAGCTAGAGGATTTCTTGAATAATCATTTATCGGCGGTGTAGCTCGATCGCGCCTACGGAATTGAGATCTGCGACTTCTTTTGCGGGCTGAAAGGCTGGGCTGAGGTGCAAGCAAGAAAGCGCAGATCTTTGGGCACTGCTTTATAAAAGGCGATCGCGCCTTGTCGCCTATCTATCCATCAAGCAAAAACGGCTGTGGGTGTGAGGGCGATCGCTGGCACGATCGCAGACTGAATCGGTTCTGTGCCCTGATAGACGTTCGTTTCGTACATCCCGTTCACCCATTGGCAGACGGTAATTTGCTGCATTTCGGGGTCTACGATCCAGTATTCGGCAATGCATCGTGCGGCGTACTCGGTGTATTTGTAGCGGTAGTCGCGGTCCCGGTTCACTTGCCCCGGACTGACGACCTCAATTACCAAGGCTGGAGGGGGCATATCGCGGGTAATCGTAGCCCGATTGGTATGGGCTAACGCGGCTTTCGATTCCTCAGAATGCACAAGGAGATCGGGAATACGGCACGTCGCCCGCCGACCGGAGACTTCAACTTCTGTTCCCCAAACAACTAGCTCTACGGAAAAGTGTTTGATTAGTTCTAAAAACAGTTTTCTAGCAATACCTAAGTTTTCATCGGATTCGGGAGGCATTTCAACGAGGACTCCATCCACGAGTTCGCAGCGGGTATCTGTTCCTGGGTCATAGACCAGGTAGTCTTCAATGGTTAAGTATTGGGATGGAGGGGAGGTGGCTTGGCTCATGGTGGCGATCGCCTGTCAGAGAGACTATTTCCGCTATTTTAGCGGGTTGGACTGTAGCACGAGCCAGTCCTGAGACTTCAGATCTGCGACTTCCTTTGCAGGCTGTCAAGTCCGTGCTGGGTTGCGAACAAGAAGTCGCAGATCTTTGAGTTCGATACCCTACCAAATCTTCCCCATCTGCAACCTAAACCCCGGCAGCTCCGGCTCCCCACTGACAGTATCCGGGTTCTCTAAAATTTCAGGTTCCCGACCCGGACGATAGACATACACCATTCTATTTTGGCGATCGCACAGCCATCCCAACCGTGCCCCATTATCGATATACTCCCTCATCTTGGCCTGTAAGCGAGGCAGACTGTCGCTCGCAGAACGCAACTCAATCACAAAATCAGGACAGATCGGCGCAAAGGACGCTTTCTGGTCGTCTGTTAAGGTATTCCAGCGGTCTAGTTTAATCCATGACGCATCGGGAGAACGCGTCGCGCCATTGGGCAGCGTAAACCCTGCACTGGAATCAAAACCAATTCCCGTTCCATCTTGCTCCGTCCAACGACCTAGCTGCACCGCAATGTTGAAATTACGGTTCCCTGTATCCGAAAACGCTGGGGGCATAATCTCGACCTCTCCATTCGCCGTCCGTTCAATACGCAAATCCCGATTGGCGAGGCAGAACTCATAGAACTGCTGCTCGGTCATGGAGGCGATCGCCGGAAAGTCAACGGTTAGCGGGATGGTGTCGGTTTGAATCCGCAGTGTGGTCATGGTGCCCCTCGCCCTGTGGCAATGCTGGACGTATCCCCTATTTTCGCATAGGCATTCTGGGATAGGTTTCAGAATGTAAGGATTGCCCGACGCACTACGTTAGACTGGATCGTGCCCTGATTTTCACTCTTGCAGGAGGTTCAGTCATGATTGCTCTCGCCAAACGGATGGAATCGCTCCAAGCCAACGTGTTTGCCGATATGGATCGCGCTAAAGGACGGGCGATCGCCGCTGGCCGTGATCTGATTGATCTTTCTCTAGGTTCCTCGGATTTGCCGACGCCACAGCATGTTTTAGATGCGATCGCCCAATCCCTGCCCGATCCCAGCACCCACGGCTATCTCCTATTTAACGGCACTCGCGCCTTCCGGGAAGCGGTAGCCCAGTGGTATCAGCAAAAGTTTGGCGTTGCCGTTGACCCGGAAACCGAAGTCTTACCCCTCATCGGTTCCCAAGAAGGGACAGCCCATTTGCCTCTAGCCGTTTTGAATCCCGGAGACTTTGCGCTGCTGCTCGATCCGGGGTATCCCTCCCACGCAGGCGGCGTCTATCTGGCGAATGGACAAATCTATCCGATGCCGATTTTGGCTGAAAACCATTTTCTACCCGTCTTTGCGGACATTCCGACCCCGGTACTCGAACAGGCGCGGCTGATGGTGTTGAGCTATCCCCACAACCCGACAACGGCGATCGCCCCTCTCTCTTTCTTTCAGGAGGCCGTGGCTTTTTGTCAGCAGCACAATATCGTGCTCGCCCACGATTTTCCCTACGTGGATTTGACCTTTACCGAAACTCAAGCTCCCTCTATTTTCCAAGCCGATCCGGAAAAGACTATCTCTATTGAATTCTTTACCATGTCCAAGTCCTACAACATGGGTGGATTCCGCGTGGGGTATGCGATCGGTAATGCTGAGTTAATCCGGGCGTTGCGCCAAATCAAAGCCAACGTAGACTTTAACCAATATCGCGGAATCTTGAATGGGGCGATCGCCGCATTGACCGGCGATCAGAGTCCTGTACAGGACGTGGTAAACACCTTTCAACGACGCCGAGATGCTTTTGTGCAAGCCCTCCACCACATCGGTTGGCAGGTTCCTACCCCAGAGGCTACCATGTACGTCTGGGCAGCGTTACCCGAAACATGGTCAACGCGGTCGATTGAATTCTGTACCCGGCTCGTGGAGGAAACGGGTGTTGCTGTATCCCCAGGAGCAGGTTTCGGTAAGTCGGGCGAGGGATATGTTCGGTTCGCCCTTGTCCACGAACCGGAGATTCTTGAAGAGGCAGTGCGACGCATGGCAACGATGCTATAGCCAGGAGCATTAGCGATCGTTCGCATACTCGCTTACGGCATCTCGCACAAGCTGATCAAAGAAGGTAGCCCCCACCTTCAGCACGTCCTCATCAAAATCAAACGACGGATTGTGCAGCGGAATATTCTCCCAACTCGCCCGACATGCCCCAAACCTGACGTAGCAACCGGGCACTTTCTCCAGATAGTAGGAAAAATCTTCTGCCCCCATGCTGGGATAATCCATCTCCACGAGTCCGTCTTCACCAACCCCCTTCGTCGCCACTCGTCGGGCAATGGTGGCCTCCCGTTTTGTGTTCACCACAGGCGGATAGTCCTCCTTAATGTCCACTTGAACGGTGGCATTGTGGAGATCGCCGATGGCTTTTGTCATTCGTGCCAGTCCCTTGATTAAGTGTTGTCGCACCGTAGGCTCCGTTCTCCGAATTGTCCCTTGCAGTAAGGCTTCTTCGGCAATCACATTACTTGCGCTACCCGCCTGCACCTTGCCAATCGTGACCACGGAGGGATGCACTGGATTCGTTTCTCTGGACACCAGGGTTTGAACGGCCATAATCAAAAGTCCCGCCACGACAACGGCATCGACCGATTCATGGGGTCTCGCTCCGTGCCCTCCCTGCCCCTTCACTCGAATAGTAAAATCGTCGGATTGAGCCGTAATTGTTCCACTCGCGACCATAATCTCTCCCACGGCATGGTGGGGGTAACGTGTCCCCCAAAAATTGCATCGACTCTCTCTAACGCGCTCGCCTCAATCATGACTTGCGCCCCCCGCCATCTTCTTCTGCAGGTTGGAAAGTGAAGACCACATTCCCTGCGGGCGGATCGGCTTTCAACAATGCAGCGGCTCCTAAGAGGATGGCCATATGACCATCATGACCACAGGCATGCATCCGACCTGGATTTCGCGAGGCAAAGGGTAGACCTGTGTTTTCATTTCCGGGTAGGGCATCCATATCAACCCTTAACGCAATCGTTGGTGCATCAGGTTGGGCAGCTTTGAGTTGAGCAATAGACCTTATCGGAAATTGAGCCAATAGAATCAATATCAGGAGCGTCGACCAGG
>JACYMB010000045.1 GCA_015272205.1 Synechococcales cyanobacterium T60_A2020_003
GCTATCATCGTCGTTCGATTGCTGAAACTACCATGTTCCGCTTTAAGACTATTTTTGGGGGCAATCTCAGTGCACGTCAATTTGACAATCAAGCCGTGGAATTGTTCATCAAATGTGTTGCGCTCAACCGCATGATTCAGATCGCTAAACCCGATAGCTACAAGGTTGAAGGTTAATACCAGGACACTCTCAAGGCGAACCTGACCGTTTTTCTAATCATGCAACAAAGCCGTTTTGAGTTGAAAATTACGTTGCGACATCAGCGATTTCAGCGTTAAGACGTTGGCTGTAATACCGTGAATCGATTGGACGGGAAGGAGGGGACAAACCATGAGCCATGATCGTATTGAGGGGCAAGGACTAGAGGGTGATCGCCTCTTGATGCAGCGTTGCCTAGAGCTTGCTCGTCAGGCTGCGGGGAAAACGGCTCCCAATCCGATGGTTGGAGCCGTAGTAGTGCGGGATGGGGAAATCGTGGGGGAAGGGTTTCATCCCAAGGCGGGCGAACCCCATGCGGAGGTGTTTGCGCTGCGGGCGGCGGGCGATCGCGCCCAAGGGGCAACCCTGTACGTCAATTTAGAGCCGTGCAGCCACACGGGACGCACACCTCCCTGTGCTGATGCCGTGATTGCAGCAGGGATTGGGCGGGTCGTTGTTGGGATGGTTGATCCCAATCCTAAAGTGGCCGGATCGGGCATTCAGCGCTTGCGGGATGCTGGACTGGAGGTGGTGGTGGGTGTGGAGGAAGAGGCCTGTCAGCAGTTAAACGAGGGGTTTGTGCATCACGTCCTGCACCACCGTCCCTTCGGTATTTTGAAATATGCCATGACCCTCGATGGCAAGATTGCGGCGACGGGGGGGCATAGTGCGTGGGTGACGAGTCCGGCAGCACGACAGATGGTACACCGACTGCGAGCCACCTGTGATGCTGTGATTGTGGGAGGCAACACCGTGCGCCAGGATAATCCGTACTTAACCACCCATGGAATGGGCGATCGCAACCCGCTTCGCATTGTGCTGAGTCGCACCCTTGATTTGCCCAGAGAAGCACACCTCTGGCACACCACCGAAACGCCAACGTTAGTGATAACTGAGGTGGGAGCATCGATGCCCATGCAGCAACATTTAACCGATCAGGGCGTTGAGGTCATGGCCTTACCCAAACTGACCCCCGATGCGGTGATGGCGGTGTTGGGCGATCGCGGCTTGCTGACGGTGCTTTGGGAGTGCGGCGGCACCTTAGCGGCAGAGGCGTTACGCGATCGCGCCATCCAGAAAGTGCTGGCCTTTATCGCACCAAAGATTATCGGCGGCACCCAGGCTCCTTGTCCCATTGGCGACTTAGGACTGACGCGAATGACTGATGCCCTCATCCTCGAACGGGTGACCTGGCGAATGGTCGGCACCGATTTCCTCCTGGAAGGCTATCTGGATGCCAAACATGGCTAGCTGCGGCGACCTTGCCCAAAGAGAACTGAGCGAGAGTCTTCCGTGGAAACGGCTTGGCTTTTGAACGCTTCGGCTTTGGCGTAGGCTCGCTGCACGGCTGGACGGGTGCGGATGGACTCAAACCAGCGCTTCACGTTGGGAAAATCGGCTAAGTTCATGCCCTGCGCCGCATAGGGCACAATCCAAGGATAGGCGGCCATGTCAGCAATGGAATACTCGCCTGCCATAAAAGGGCGATCGCTCAATCGTTCGTCGAGCACGCCATACAGCCGTTCGGTTTCCTTCACGTAGCGATTAATGGCGTAGGGAATTTTTTCGGGGGCGTATTGGTTGAAGTGGTGATTTTGACCCAGCATGGGCCCCAGACCCCCCATTTGCCAAAAGAGCCACTGCATCACCTCGACGCGATCGCGCACCGCACTGGGTAAAAACTGTCCGGTTTTCTCTGCCAGGTATTGCAAGATCGCGCCCGATTCAAACACGCTGATCGGTTCGCCGCCGTCCGCAGGGGCATGATCGACCATGGCGGGAATGCGGTTATTCGGTGAAATTTTGAGAAATGCTGGATCGAACTGATCGCCTTTACCAATGTTAATCGGCTTCACCGTGTAGGGCAGTCCCGTTTCTTCCAGGAAAATGGTGATTTTGTGGCCGTTGGGCGTGGTCCAGTAGTACAGGTCAATCATGGCATCGTGTCTCGCTGAGGGTTTCCTGTATTCTGACGCGTGTTTGGGAAACCTGCAAAAGGAGTGCTAAAGGGCAATCGGGATTCGGGCGATCGCAACAAAATTGTGGTGAAGCGAAACGAATTTATAAAGAGAAGGGTACCCTAGAGAAAATAGACCACATGTATCCTGGCGAAACCTGTCCCACTTTTGTGCAGAGCAACTGAGCTTAATGAGATCCCGAGGATTTTTATCGATTCGTGAACGAATACGCTATATTTAGCTGTCATTCGCTACCCTCAATCAGTTAAACCCATACCCATTGGGTTCACGGAGTACAGGTTTTTTGATTTTTTTCTACCGCCGAACGAGTGAAAAGCCATGACACAGCCAAAGCTTATGGAACTGGCAAAACAAGGTGAGCCACAAGCGATCGCCATTTTGATGAATCGCTCTCTTCAACCTCAGGGAATGTCGGTTAAGGTCAGTCGAGAGGGCGATCGCCTCTCGGTACTGCTCCAGGCCGATCAAACCCCAAATCGTTTGGTGATGACGAATTTCGTGCGAAACGGAATCACGAACCTTAAGCTTCAGTCTGTGATTCAGACGGTAGAGATTATTGGGCAACGCACCGGGGACGATCAGCCCGCTTGGACGCAGGAGCTAGATCTGGCTGCGATGGATAGTGCTAATGGCCTCCTCGATGCGCTAGACACCCCGCCCTCTGCGACCGAAGCGACGGGCGTAGAATCATCGTTAGATCTAGAACCGTCGTCTACCGAACCTGTCGAGTCGTTGGGCGATTGGGAAGAGACACCCGCCGCGAATGATTTCACCTTTGAGGATGCAGGCTTACTCGATGACGATGCCCTTGTTTTTGAGGAAGAGCCGCTGACTTTAGATGCTTCACCTGCACCGGATATGGGTCTAGATTTCAGTGCTCTTGACGAGGGAGACATGGGCGTAGAGGCATCAAGTTCTCCAGACTTGTTTGGGTTAGACGGTGACGCTTCTGAGCCATCGACCTTCGATCTAGACAGAGAGTCATCAGAGTTCAACGCCCTGGATCTGGAATCCTCCTCTGTTTCGGCTCCAGCAGATGAGAGCCTATCGCTGTTTGCCGATACACCGGACGATTTTAATCTGGAGTCGCTCGATGCTCCCTCCGGTCTGAATACAGACGATATGTTTAGCAGTTCTCCGTCGGGTGATCTTGACTTATCGTTTGATGCTTCTGACGCCTCGTTAGGTGAACCTGCCTCAGACCTGTTTGGCCTCGATCTGCCTGGTGAAGATTCATCGGATCAGTCGTTTGATACGTGGGACACTCCAGCGGCTTCATTGGAGGAATCTTCTGATGATTGGGATGCTCCTGCGGCTTCGTTTGAAGAGTCTCCAGATTTGTTTGTGGAAGAGAGTAACGATCTTGGCTTCAGCGGTTTCGACAGTGTGCCGTCTGACGATTTTCCCTTGGAGTCTGAAGAATCTTCATTTGCAGTCTCCGCATCTGATACTCCTGAGGCTCCATTTATTGATAGTGAATTGGCGGTAGCTCTGACCGAAGATGCCTATCCCGATGAGTTCGATTCATTCGAATCCAATGATTTTGGCCTAGAGACGATGGAGCCTGAAAGTGGCTCTACAGATAGCGATTTAGGCAATCTGTTTGGATCATCATCGCTGGATGATTTAGGGATGGCGTCGGAGATAGAAGCTGGGGCGTTGGATTGGGATGCTGAGCCGGAAAGCGCGTTTGATCAGCCTGAATCTGCAAGTTCTGAATCAGCATTCGGCCTAGAAGAGCTGCCGTTTACCAATACTGAAGATTTCTCTTTCTCAACGGAAATGGGCCTTGGGGAGAACGCGGAATCTTCTTCTTCAATATCGGAGGAAGTAGCAACTCTCTTTGGCCAGGGAGACATGGATCTCAACGCCTTCGAGTCTTTCTCGTCAACGCCAGATGCGTTTATGGGAGCAGAATATGATGCAGATGAGATGGCAGAGATGTCTCCCAGTGATGATCTTGAGATGGATCGCTTTGCATCTGAATCTGATTCGTCGAATCTATTTGGGGATAATATCAGCACGGATGATACTCTATCCGCCGATGTTGATAATCTATTTAGTGAGAGCGGGTTCGGAAGGAGTTCTGAAATTGACAACGATTCTCCGAATCTAGAAGATACTGATTTCGACCTGAGTATCTCCTCGTTTGACGAGAGCGATCGCTCTGATGAGTCTCTCTTGTTTGACGCTGATCTTCCTAACCTAGAAGCAACAGATGAACTAACAGGTGTAGAGACCCTATCCGACGAGGACTCGGGGTTTGAAACGGCCACATCTAAAGATAATCCCGTGCCCGCAGACCTGGATTTTGGTATGGAAGCATCTGATGCATCGTCTGAAGACTCTGAAGATTGGGATAGCTTCAATGCTCTAGATAGTAGTGATCTCAGCACCACGGGTTCAGATGCATGGAACGTTGATGCGTCTTTGGATGAGAACGCAGCGTTTGAAGGTAGCGAATCCGAGCGCGCGGAGCTATCGAATCTCGATCTCAACCTGTCTGCCTCAGATATTTCAGATCCTTCGGATTGGTCTCTGGAGAGTGAGACGTTTGTGAATGAAGCAGGAGTTGAAGAGACTCCATCGATTCCGGATTCTGATCTAGACTTTGATGCGGCTCCTCTGGATCTAGACTTAGCGCTAGAGGGCAGCCTATTTGTGGATACTGATACGGAGTCAAGCTTTGAGAATAACGGGATGGCTCTTGAGTCTGAACCGGAGGGTCTCGGCCTCAGTGAATTCTTGCCCGAAGGTGCGTTGCTGGGAACTGCCGCATTTCTGGGCGCAAACGCGTTTGCCCATCATGGGGATGACGAGTCTTTAGAGTCTGGCGATCGCGCTGAGGCAGAATCTTTTGCAGATATTCCCGATGCGGATCTCGATCTCGCCATGGATCTAGATGACATAGCACTCAATGACTTTGCCGATAGCTCCGAAGATCTGGACGCAGAAGCTGCCCGATTTGAGCTGACCTCTGGCGACCTCGATGACGGTGTTGCAAGTGCAGCGGGCTTCGTGATCGATGCAGAAACAGCTCTGCCTCCAGAATTCACGGAAACGTCATCTTTTGAGTCTGATCTTTCGCCCATGGGTCTTGATCTCGACTCGGACTTTACAGCGGCGATCGCCCCGGATGAGGATCTCACAATGGGGGTATCTGCCTCCCCGATTGCCGATCTTACGCCGTTAGCTGAAGGCCAGGAGGACGTAGAGAGTTGGGTCAGCACCCAGAATACCCTCATTGATGAGGATGATGTGCTGTTTGAGATTGACGAAGAGGCGTTGGATAATTCAGCCTTTACCCCCCATCCTGAGTTAGACGATGAAATTGTTCTGACGCCCGATATTCACGAGGGAGAGAGCAACGGTTGGAACGAAGCGGAGTTTGGCGAGGTTGAGGTTAATACTCCGCCACTCACACCAGAAGAAGCTGCTGCGATGGCGATCGCCTCTGAGAATCAAAAAGAGAGTGCGACTGTTCCTGTTCCTCCTTCTGATTCGACAAAATCTCGTGGAAATCGGGGGCTTCTAGCGCTCATCTCCATTTTGGTTGGGATCTGGCTATTAGGATTGCTAGCTGTGTCTCTGTTCCGCCGCGAGCCTAGCCCCACCCCATCCGTCGCAACCTCACCAGAACCGAATGCAGCCGGATCCCCAGCAACCAGTCCAGAGGCAACTCCTCCTGCATCGGAAAACGCTTTCCAAGATGGATTGGCAAAAGGAATGGCCGCCGCTACGCTCGCCCAAACGGCTAAATCTACTGACGATTGGGGACTCGTGGTCAGCCAGTGGCAGCAGGCCATTGATGCCTTCAAGGCCGTACCCGAATCGAGTCCTGATTACGCGACGGCTCAACAAAAAATTGCCGAATACGAAGGGAATTTGGCGATCGCCCAGCAGCGTCTTGCGAGCATTCCACCTATTGTGGAAACGCCATCAACGGCTCCGGCGGTGATTGTTGGCAGTGGTGACGTGACCTGTCAGGAGGTTCCCGCCAGTGAGGGGGCGCCGCAGCTTGAATTCAGCAATGTGCAACTCAGTAACACTCGGTTTGTGGGATGCTTAACTAACCATACCGATCTACCCATCAATGCAGTATCTGTGGTCTATCAGCAGACTAGCCCTAGCGCCCCCGATGCTGCCACTAAAAAACTGGGACGATTGGACGTAGCCGTCATTCAACCGGGTGAAACGCAGCCTTTCCGGTCAGACTTTACCTTGGCGGCGGATGTTAAGGATGCAACGATTCAGTCGATTGTGTGGAGCTCACCCACCATGAGCGAACCTCAGAAAGCGGAGGTTCAGGTTAGCGCTGTGCCTGAATAGTTCCCTAATCGATAGGGGGCCTACTAGCGGTTTGAATGAGAGACATCATGAGTTGGGAGATGTGGCAATGGCATCCCCCAATTTGTCCTTTAGGAAAACAAGTCTCTTGATGGAGCTTTCTCCCTACTTCGGTTTGGTGGCTTCGTTAACCAGCAGGGGCAACAGCGCACTACTGCCAATAACGGCGATATCCACAAGGCTGAGCGGCGCAATATGGAGCAACTGGCGTAGACCAGGAACCAGTGCCGAGAGCAGTTGCAGCGCAATCGAGCCAGAAAGGGCGATCGCCAAATAGAGATTAGGCGGCAGGGGATGGGAGGTGAATAGACACCGGGTTTGAGACCGACAACTGATCGCGTGGAGGAGTTGGGCCAGGGTCAGGCTCATGAACCCGATGGTGCTGGATTGAGGGCTAATTCCATACTGTTGTAGGGCGTAGCTATAGGCGGCGAGGGCGCTGATCGAGAGAACCGCAGATTCCACCGCAATGCGTCGGAAGTCGGAGGATTGGATAATCGGTTCCTTAGGATCGCGAGGGGGATAGGTGAGCACATCCGGTTCGGGCGGTTCTAGCGCCAGTGCCAGTCCTGGAAAGATATCAGTGACCAGGTTTAGCCAAAGCAACTGCATCGCATTCAGCGGTTGACCAATACCCAGGCTAATGCCTGCCAGCATCACCATAATTTCGCTGAGGTTCGTGGCCAGCAAGAAATGGACGGACTTGCGAATGTTGTTGTAGATCGTGCGGCCTTGGCTGATGGCGATCGCCATCGTGGATAGGTTGTCGTCCTCCAGGATCACATCAGCGACTTCGCGGGCAACGTCGGTTCCGGAATGTCCCATGGCGATGCCGACCTCTGCTGCCTTCAGGGCTGGTGCATCATTAATACCATCTCCGGTCATAGCGACAACTTTACCTGCCCGTTGCAAGGCTTGCACCACCTGTAATTTGTTCGCCGGACTGATGCGAGAAAAGATATGGACGCGATCGCACAGTTCACTGACCACCTCTGGGTCGAGGGTTGCCAGATCCGTTGAATCTAAGATTTTTAGTTCATCGCCCCGACTCAGATCGAGTTCTTTCCCGATGGCATAAGCGGTTTGGCGTTGATCTCCCGTAATCATCACGGTTTCGATTCCGGCCTGATGAAAAATGCCCATGACCTCTTTCACCCCGTCACGCAGCGGATCGGCCATACCCACTGAGCCCAGCCATACGAGGTCATTGTGGGTCTCGGTTTCGCGATCGGCTGTGTGTCCGTAGGCGACGCCCAGAACCCGGAGACCGTTGCTAGCCATGCGCTCATTTTCAGTCTCAATGGCCTGTCGTTGGGTGGGAGTCAAGGGCGCAATCCGCTGATCCGTCAGGCTCCACTCACACAGACCTAAAACCTCCGTGGGGCTCCCCTTCACCGCAAGGAAGTATTTCTCGCGATCGCTGCCGTCGGTATGCAGGGTTTTCATGACGTTGTGGGCTTCGGAGCGGTGGTGAACGTGAACAAGGGGATATTCGGTTCGCACCTGATGAATGTCGATGCCTGCGGAGTGAGCGATCGCCAACAGCGCATTTTCAGTCGATGATCCCTCAAAAACAGCGGTATCCTGCGTGTCGTCGTAGTCGCTCTCGTTGCACAGCGTGATCACCTGTAGCAGTTTCCCCAGGGATTCGCGGATTTCAGGAGAAGAGGGCGCGTCTCCCTGGAATTGACCCTCAATGACCTGAAGGTGAGTATGGTCGGTTTGTACTTCCACCACCGACATCGTATTGGCTGTGAGGGTGCCCGTTTTGTCGAGACAGAGAGTCTGGAGGGAACCGAGGGTTTCAACGGCATCTAACCGTCGAATCAAAACGTTTTGCGTCCGCATATTGCGAATACCCAGAGCCAGGGTCGTCGTAGCAACCGCAGGTAGTCCTTCGGGGACGGCAGCCACCGCCAGGGCGATCGACGTTTTCAACATGTCTAGGAGGGCATACCCCCGCCATAGCCCGATGGCAAATACCACGGCACACACGGTACTGGAGAGCCAAACCAGTTGACTGCCTGCGACATCCAGTTGGCGTTCCATTGGCGTTTCTGGTTTACGGCCTGCCCCACCATTGTTTGAATCTTGCCCATTTCGGTCAAACTGGCCGTTGCCACCACCGCTGCGAGTCCCTGTCCCCCTATAACCAGCGTTCCCATATAGACCATATTGGTGCGATCGCCCAATGGGATATTTTCATTTGCCAACGCATCCACCGTTTTGGTTACAGGCATACTTTCCCCCGTGAGGGCAGACTCATCCACGCTTAGGTTCATGGCCTCCAGCACTTTGGCATCTGCTGCAACATAGGTTCCAGGGCGCAGCACGAGAACGTCCCCAGGAACGACCCTCTGAGCCTCTATTTCCTGGCGTTGCCCATCTCGGATCACCCACGCTGAGGGACTAGCTAAATGCTTGAGAGAGCGAATGATGCGCTCCGAACTCAGAATTGGTATGATTGGATTGAGTAGGTAAAAGTCACCCAGTTAGACGCAATGGGCGTGACGCTCGGCGTGAGTGACAGCACTCAAAAACAATCTCTACGTCTCGACTTTCCAACAACGGCTAAAAGGGTGATGTCATTGCAGCGAATGATGGGTGCAATGTTTACCGAAAGCCGAGCTAAATTGGGTGGGGACACATCTGGGGATAATCATTAAGGCAAGCATGGGAATAAGAGTCTTTTCGTGGGACTGATCTACCCCTTGATTTGCTGAAACTGCTCTAATAGCCAAGCGCTGACCTTCCCATGATTCGTATTGCGCGATCGCTGCAACGCCGTTTTCAACACTGCAATATCTAAACCTGGCAACACCTGCGATCGCTGAATTCTGCGGCTGCCCTGATTTTCAACTGCAAACGCAATGATCTCAACCGACTGCACATCCACGATCCAGTATTCCCCCACACCCAAATCCTCATAGAGCAAGCGCTTATTGCCCGTATCATCTGACAAAGACGTACTAGCAATTTCAATCACCAGATCGGGAGATGGGTATTGATCCAAATTCACGATGCCTGTTCCCCACGGAATAGCCTCCGCTGCGCTGCCAATGTAAAACGACACATCAGGCTGAGCCTCACTCACGCCAGGTTTGCGGTAAGTACAGTTGTCTTTTCCGTTTAAATCAATGCCATTAATAGCAGCAAATAAAGTCACAGCATAGATGACAATACTGTGATCGCTGGCATGATCATTTCCTACTGGAGACATCTCAACCCTCACCTGGTGGTTATAGTAGTAGCTCTTGGCATTTGCATAGGCAGGATCTCCTACATCTCGCAGGTAGTCCTCCCAGGATGTGGTGATCCAGGTGTCCGTTGGAATGCGTGTGTTGGGCATTGGGTTTGTCCTCACCTGCTACGACCGATTCAGGCTAACCGCCTTAAGGCTGACGATATTGATCACGTTTTCTGTGACCATTCATCCTACGATTTTATCGGCGATTGTGCTTTGCATGGACTTCGCGATCTCCCAAGGTCTGCTACGCTATGGTAATGAGAATGGGTTTCATTTACTCCGCTTAGGGCATAGAATTTCAAAAAAATATGGCGATCGAACTCACGGATACTGACTACGATGAGATCATGGCGCAATCAGAAGTCTCCCTTTTTAAGGGGGATCGACAACGCTTTGATCCATGA
>JACYMB010000046.1 GCA_015272205.1 Synechococcales cyanobacterium T60_A2020_003
CGTGAGACCCACAGGTCGGACAGGTCATCTCGATGGTCATGCGCTGGTCTCCCCGCTTATTGTGGTGGTGTAGCCTAATGTTCCTCTGTCCCGTGCATTAATGCACTACCCTCGTTCGCACTTAGATACGCCCTAGTTTAGGGATAACCTAGCAACGGTATCCAATGTCAGGTCTCTTGAACAAAGATTTCTACAGAACCTGAAAGGTTGCTTAGGGCGGAGTGCAGGGGTGAAACTCCTACGGAGGAGCAAAGCCTCCATACTCCATATCGCATACGGAATCCGATTCACAAAGTAGCACTATTTCAGAAATCTCTCCCAACCTCCCCCTACCCTGCGGCAAGCCGCTTCACGTCTAGGGCAAGGGGAGGTGCCGTCAAACGGTGGGGTTAAGTGCCACCAAAATGTCCATGTCCTAGGCTAGCTGGCAACAGCTATAGCAGGATTTCGTATCAATCGTTTTGAGAGTTGCTATATCCAAAATTTTGGCTACAGTCGCTTTTCTAAGTACTGTCCAATCATCTGCTGTTCGCCCAAACGCGAAATGATTGTTTGGCGAGTGCGATAGTGCGTACCAATCAGTTTGAGTTCTTCTTCAAAAACTGAGCCATTGTACTCTGTACGCAAACAAAGGGTTTCTGGGTTGGTGAAATAATAAGCGGCTGTGACCGGGTTAGGCGTTGCAAAGCCGCGATCGCGATATAAAAGTGAACCATGGGCGCCAAACAATGTAGAACCTCTAGACTGCCGCCGCCCCGAGATTGAATCGACGCTATCCCAAGACACCTCTGCCCCGCAGGTCATGATCAGTTCATCAGAGATCTCGTGAAGTTGGGCTAACTCAATCAACTCTGGACAGCCTTGCTCCAAAAAGCGGATCTGGATCTGGCTGACCATTTCCTTGGCATCGCCATCCGGCAGGGTGTAGTAACGACGTTCAGACCGCCATTGCCCTGAGGACCGTCGGAAGAAGTGTGCAATTAATGGGTCACCAATTGTTTCCGCGAGACGAGAGGTTACGGTCACAGGCAATATCCTTTTACAGAGGGACTGTCCTTTGGTGGATAGCGTCAAAGGGATGGCGCACAACAGTGGGTTCACCGCTTCACGATAGCCAACGCACCAAAAGGCTTGCTTTATCTTTTAGTTAATATAATTTAACAGTTCTGTGTCCATGGTAACAGCACACCCGTGGGAGCTTGGGTAACAACTCGATCTAGATGTTGGGTATGAAGTGGTACGTCAGTAGGATAAAACGCCAAGATCTAGGGTGAGAACTATTTTGAGCGTAGATGCAATCATGCTCATGCCGAATCCGGTGAAGGCGTAAGGTGGGGTAAAAAATGCTGTTTATGCAGAATGGTTTTAGCTTTACCATCAGGGCGATCGCTCAAAACTGAACCCCTATGAAGGCCTATTCTACGATTCCCATTCAAGACTGTGGTGAACCGCTGGTTCCCATTCCAAGGCAGTACTTTGTGTTGACCACACCCCATCCCTACGAATCCCTAGGGGCACCCTACGGGGTGCGATCGCCCTACGTCCTGCGACAAAGTGTGTGCGATCGCCTCATTCAAGCCCACCATTATTTGCAGGATCTCCAACCGGGATGGCGGATTCAAATTTTTGATGCCTATCGCCCGATCGCCGTCCAGCAATTTATGGTGGATTCCGTGTTTGCAGACCAGGTGGCGATGCGAGGGCTGAGTCATTCAACCTTGACGGACGCACAACGCACAGCCCTTTTGGAAGAAGTCTACACCTTCTGGGCAAAGCCAAGCCATGACCCAGCAACACCGCCGCCCCACAGTACCGGAGCGGCGGTGGATGTTACGCTGATTGATGCCAAGGGTGATGCAGTAGAGATGGGGTCTCCGATTGATGAAATCTCAGAGCGATCGCATCCTAACTATTTTGCACCTTCGTACGCTGAAGGAGCGGCAGACGGCGATCGCCTTGAGCACCCATACCATGTCCACCGTAGTGTACTGCGAACGGTGCTCTGCCAAGCAGGCTTTCATCAACATCCGAATGAATGGTGGCACTTTTCCTATGGTGATCAGCTTTGGGCCTGGATTGAACGTCAACACGGCACGGATACAGCGGCGATCGCCCGATACGGTCGCGCAACGGACTAGAGACCAGGAGTGGTAGGAGAGTCCTAAGCTAGCGTATGGCTTCAGAGGATGCTAAGCTGCTCTCCATAGACAGGAAAAGCGGCCTCATGGACGTCTAACTTATTCTGTCGCAGCGTCTGCGGGTGTCTCTGCGGGGGCTTGTCCTCCGCAATAGCTATTGACATCGTTCACCAGACCTGGCTCTGGAGCCGTGGCAGCTTGGAGTTGACCTAAGGCCGCCTGAGCTGCCTCTAGATCTTGCTTCTGAGAGGCGTCGTAAATGGCGCGACTAGCCGCGCTGGTGTCTTGATACATTTTGATAAAGCTTTGCTGATAGCCGATTAGCGTTTCGTCTTTCAGCTCAACGGCCTGCATTTGTTCAACGGCGCGATCGGCGGTATCGGCGATTTGATTCAAGGCATCTGGATTGGTTGAGGCTTCGGGACTTTGGGTAACAGCCTGTACCTCGGTCACAGCGGTATTAATCACCTTAATCAGTTCATTACACTGAGATACTTTGCTGGGGCTACAGCCCGTTGCGATGAGTCCAAGTCCAGCGATCGCCAATGCAGATGCAGATCGTTTATGGTTTTTAGAAAGCATGGTTTTCTCCCAAAATCTCGAAGCAGTAAGAGTGTAGCTCATCCAATCTGCTACTGAACCATCTATCCATCTCTCTATAGATTTGCCGTCACGATTCCTGAAACTAGAAGGGGGATAGGCTTCATGAGACAATTATCTAAGTAAGGTGCTAGCTCTCACCTACAATTGAGCAGGTGCTAATGCCACAGAACTATGCTGCTAAAGTCGATGATCCATCTCCATCTTCGCTTGCTGAAGAATCGTCCACTCTTAATGAAGCACCTCTGGCCGAGCGGTCTTCGGATTTGCCTAATTTTTACCGTTGCTTGGAACGTGGTTGCGGCATCTCCAGCGATCGCGGCTCCTTCTCAGATCGAACCCTTGCCTGAAGAAGAGGCGATCGCCCCCAGTCCACCCTCTTCTGTCAAACTCAACAACGGCAAGACCTTATTCCAACAAAACTGCGCCGTGTGTCACATCAACGGGCAAAACCTGATCATCGCCCACAAGACCCTGGCCTACGACACACTCAAAACCTATGGGATGAACTCCATCGAGGCGATCACCCGACAAGTGACCTACGGCAAAAACGTCATGCCAGCCTTTGGCGAATCCCTGAGCAGCGACCAAATTGACGACATCGCCACCTACGTTCTCCACCAAGCACAGCAAGGCTGGTAACTCCAAAACCCTCAAAAGTCGGCAAACCCACCTCCAAGATTACGGTTCGCCCCAACGTCAGTCCCCGCGTAAGTTTTTACACTAAAAACATGAAAGCAAACGGAACCGTCCAAGGTTGGTTCGGTAACCCCTCCTTCAAGGGATGACTCAGACACGCGCAATATATAGACAGCATCTGACGCCCACCGCCGGATGGATGTTTAACCTGCATCTCCCATTGCCGGAGAAGGGTTGCCGTACAGCGTGGCAAATTGACCTAGAGGGATGTATCCACCCCCTTAACGTTGGCTAATCCGTAATCAAGAATTTAGTAGTATCACTGGAGCGACAGTATGGCAAAAGTTGTTGGAATTGACTTGGGAACCACCAACTCCTGCGTAGCAGTAATGGAGGGGGGCAAACCTGCAGTGATTGCCAATGCAGAAGGCTTTCGCACAACTCCCTCGGTCGTTGCCTACGCGAAAAATGGCGATCGCCTGGTCGGTCAAATCGCCAAGCGTCAAGCCGTGATGAACCCAGAGAACACGTTTTACTCGGTGAAGCGGTTCATTGGTCGTCGGTATGACGAGGTCAGTAACGAGCTGACCGAAGTTTCCTACAAAGTCCTCAACGTCAACGGTAACGTTAAGATCGATTGTCCGGCGAAGGGTGAGCAGTATGCCCCTGAGCAGATTTCTGCCGAAGTACTCCGGAAGCTCAAGGAAGATGCCAGTAAGTACCTCGGTGAGGATGTCACCCAGGCGGTTATTACTGTTCCTGCGTACTTCAACGACTCCCAGCGTCAGGCCACCAAAGATGCTGGCAAGATCGCAGGTTTAGAAGTGCTGCGGATTATCAACGAGCCGACGGCAGCGTCCCTGGCTTACGGTCTCGACAAGAAGAGCAATGAAACCGTTCTCGTGTTCGACCTAGGCGGTGGAACGTTTGACGTTTCGATTCTGGAAGTGGGTGACGGTGTTTTCGAGGTACTTGCGACCTCTGGAGACACTCATCTAGGTGGCGACGACTTTGACAAGAAGATCGTGGACTACCTTGCGGCTGAATTCAAGAATGTTGAAGGGATTGATCTCCGCAAAGACAAGCAAGCGTTGCAGCGTCTTACGGAAGCCGCAGAGAAAGCCAAAATTGAGTTATCCAGCGTCACCCAGGCTGAGATCAACTTGCCCTTTATCACCGCAACCCAGGATGGCCCCAAGCATCTGGACATGACCCTGACTCGCGCTAAGTTCGAAGAACTCTGCTCTGATCTGATTGATCGTTGCCGGGTTCCCGTTGAGCAGGCCATGAAGGATGCCAAACTGTCACCTTCCGACATCGATGAAGTAGTGATGGTGGGTGGATCTACTCGGATTCCTGCAATTCAGGAACTGGTGAAGC
>JACYMB010000047.1 GCA_015272205.1 Synechococcales cyanobacterium T60_A2020_003
GCTATCATCGTCGTTCGATTGCTGAAACTACCATGTTCCGCTTTAAGACTATTTTTGGGGGCAATCTCAGTGCACGTCAATTTGACAATCAAGCCGTGGAATTGTTCATCAAATGTGTTGCGCTCAACCGCATGATTCAGATCGCTAAACCCGATAGCTACAAGGTTGAAGGTTAATACCAGGACACTCTCAAGGCGAACCTGACCGTTTTTCTAATCATGCAACAAAGCCGTTGTTGGCAACAATAAGCTGGCCTCGGCGTAACAATTCTTCAAAGCCAATCACGGCCACTAAGCTGGTGTCTTTGAGTAGGGTAATGAACTCGTTGCCAATGGGGGGAATCATCCGCCGGAATGCCTGGGGGAAGATCACATAGCGCATGGTCTGAACGGGGCCTAAACCTAGTGATTCAGCAGCCTCGCGCTGTCCCATTTCGATAGATTGAATCCCGGCTCGAATAATTTCGGCAAGGTAGGCCGCCGAGTTGAGGGTGAGGGCAATCACCGCAGCCGCAAACTGGCTAAATTTGATCGGAACACCAATGCTATTGCCAAGCGCAGGCAGACCAAAATAAATAATGAAGATTTGGACGAGCAGAGGGGTGCCCCGGAAAAAGTCCACGTAGGCGCGCGCAATGAGTCGAATCGGCCAAGAGGGAGAAAGCCGCAGAATGCCAACCAGTGAACCCGCCAACATACCCAACGTAATGGATAACGCGGTGAGTTGCAGGGTCACTAGTGCCCCCTTCAGCAACGCTGGTAAGGCTTCTAGAATAATTTCGAGCGATCGCGACACCGTAAACTCCCCACGTCTCAGCAGTACTCAGCGACGGATTGCCTTAAACACCGGGCACAGACTCTGGGAGGGATGGCGGTGCTTGGTCAAACCACTTGCTGTAAATTTCAGCATACTGACCGTTTTCCATGATGGTTGTCAACCCAGCGTTAATTACTTCCAGAGATTTGGAATCTTTAGGAACGGCAATGCCGTAGTATTCCTGGGTTAGTAACGGCTCAATAGCTTTGATATTTGTGAGCAATCCCTGACGAAGGCTGTACTGGGTTACCGGAGCGTCGTTGATCACGGCATCTAATTTCCCGGCTGCAAGTTGAGAGAAAGCTTCGTCAATAGTTTCAAAGCGCTGCACCCTGGCATTGGCAACACCTTGAGCGAAGGTTTCACCCGTAGTCCGCGCCTGAACGCCGATGCGTTTGCCTTGCAGCATAGCGGCGTCGGTAATATCGGTGTTGGCATCGGCAACGGCGATCGCCAATCCCCCTTCAAAATACGGACGAGAAAACGACACAACCTCGACTCGGTCAGGGGTAATCGTGATCGCACTAATGGCGGCATCTACCGCATTGGCGCTCAGCGAACGAATCACGTCCCCGTAAGACATCGGTTCAAATTCAAGCGTAATATTCTGACTTTCAGCGATCGCCGTTATCAAATCGATATCAAACCCCTGCAACTCGCCCGTTGCAGTCGTGAACTCAAAAGGTGGAAAGTCGGGCGATGTCGCAACGATGAGTACGGAGTCTGCCCGGTTTGTTTCCTGATTGGAGCAGGCTGTCACCACGATCACCAGCAGGGCACTCAGTGCAGCCAGCATGATGTAGGAAAGCTGACGAAATCGAGGTATTTGCAGCATAGGGCGGTACTCCAAACGAATCGATAAGGCAATAAAAGTTGAGTTGAACAACCGATTAGGGGATAAGGTTGTAGACTCACTGCCATTATCAGCCTGCGAGAGGAATGCCCAGTGGGATTTAAGGGAAAATTCCTTTTCAAGATTGCTGCAATGGAATTGGACTTTGAACTAAATCGCGCTAAAGTATCAAAATTTCTGCACCTAGACGTCACAAGGCCTCTCTGTGAGCGAATTTCGTGCCGTGATGTGAAAACGAGGCTAAACTCCAGCTTCTGGGAATTGATGCGTTACGGCGATCGCTTAACACATCCTACCAAACGCGGTTTTATCCCTTTTTCAATACTCTAGGCAAAGGAAAAGTCAGAGAAACAGGAATCCACTGGGTCTAGCTGTCAACCCAAAAATCGGTTGAGAATCGAAATCAAACGAGACCCCCCTTGCTCCAACGGTGGAAAGTGAGTTTGCCGTGGTTTTGAGTCTTGAAGGAATAATGGGACAAACAATGGGTACAAAAAACGCTTGCAGTGGCCGCCTTTACTAGAGTGACTCAAGCCAGCGACGTATTAAGGGATAGACAATGGCTATCTACGGCACAACGATTCGCCGTTGGTGGTGGTAATCGAAAACGCATCGAATTCACCCCACTCAAATTCGCCTGTGACCGTCAGGCGATCGCCCACCGCTATAGCGCTTGCCGTAGAATCTCTGCAGACATACCAGGAATCTATACGGAGCGTGCGATCGCCCGTATTTAAGCGAAAACCGTCTTCCCAAACTCGCTCCACTGTTCCAGTAAAAGAGCCGTTTTGCTGGGCATGAACCGTTGAAACCATGCTCACGACCGTTAAACCACCGACCGTCATCAACATTGCTGTGAGTAATTTCATAGAGATAATCCTCCTTGAACCGTATAGAGCTGATTTGACATCTTTATAATGGAGGATAGTGTTCATCCCCTAGTCAAACCTAGTCATCATGACCTACTCAAGCAGCCTTAGCGATCGAGAATGGGAAATCTTAGAGCCCCTGTTGCCCGAGGTCTTGCCGAAGAAAAAGCGAACTCGCCCACTGGATTGGAGCTATCGAGAGCTGATTGACGGTATGTTGTATCAACTCAAAAACGATTGTAACTGCGAAGACTTGCCCAAAGACTTCCCCCCCTATTCGACAGTCTACCTATGGATTTAACGTCAGATCTGCTGGATAAGATCCGTGTTTCCCAGAGTGATCTATTCAGATCTACGGGATAATACCCAGATTTTCAGGATTTAAACAGAAAAATTGATAGTTAAGTCCGGAGAATTGGGATCTTATCCGTCATATTTGACAGTTAGGCACGGAGATTGGGGTGCTTATCCGTCACATTTGCGGGATGACACCCTGGATACCGAACTTATCCATCAGCGTCCGGTTCAGTACTCAACCCTGCTCAACCATTGAGCGATCGCCCCATCTCCATCCAGTAAACTCATCCCAACTTGACCCATCGCAACTTTTTCCAGACACTAGAATAAATGTACGGTTAACCCTCAGAACCTCGCGTGGCCGCCCCATCCAAATCCGAAACCCTCGTCAAACACCCCGAACGCCTAGAAGCACGCCTCAAGGAGATTCCCAAAGCTCCCGGCGTCTATTTCATGCGGGATGTCAACGACAATATTCTCTACATTGGCAAATCCAAAGCCTTGCGATCGCGCGTGCGTTCCTATTTTCGCGATCGCCATGACCTCAATCCCCGCATTGCCTTAATGGTCATGCAGGTCGCCGAGATTGAAATCATCGTGACCGATACCGAGGCCGAAGCCCTAGCCCTAGAAGCCAATCTCATCAAGCAGCACCAGCCCCACTTCAACGTCCTCCTCAAAGACGACAAAAAATATCCCTATCTCTGCATCACTTGGTCAGACGCCTATCCCCGCATTTTCATCACCCGACGGCGGCGCAGTGGTGAAGCCAAAGATCGCTACTACGGCCCCTATGTGGATGTGGGGCAACTACGCCGCACCCTAGGACTCGTCAAACGTCTCTTTCCCCTCCGCCAACGACCGCAACCTCTATTTAAGGATCGTCCCTGTCTCAACTACGACATTGGCCGCTGTCCGGGTGTGTGCCAAAAGCTCATTTCCTCTGAGGACTATCACAAAATCGTGCGGCGAGTGGCGATGATCTTCCAGGGGCGGACGCAGGAACTCACCGAAATCCTGACCCAGCAGATGGAGAAAGCCGCAGAAGAGTTGAACTTTGAACTGGCGGCCCATCTGCGGGATCAGATCCGGGGACTCGATAACCTGGGTGTGGATCAGAAAGTAGCTCTCCCTGACGATACGGTGTCACGGGATGCGATCGCCCTAATGGCCGATGAACACCACGCCTGCATTCAGTTGTTCCAAATTCGGGCGGGTCGGTTGGTGGGGCGGTTAGGCTTTGTCGCCGATGCCACGACCGGAACCCCCGGAGAGATTTTGCAGCGGGTGTTGGAGGAACATTACGCCACGGTGGATGCGGTGGAGATTCCGTCAGATGTGCTCACCCAGCACGAGCTACCCGATGCCGAGATCCTGACCGAGTTTTTGTCGGAACGGCGGGGACGAAAGGTGTCGATCTACGTGCCCCAACGCCAGTCAAAAGCGGACTTGATCGAAATGGTGGAACGAAATGCGGGATATGAGCTTGCTCGCACCCAACGATTTGCCGAACGGAACCACCAAGCCATGCTCGATCTAGCCGAAGTTTTAGATCTGCCGGACTTGCCCCATCGGATTGAAGGCTACGATATTTCCCACATTCAAGGATCGGATGCGGTGGCGTCGCAGGTCGTTTTTCTTGACGGTCTCCCCGCCAAGCAGCACTATCGTCATTACAAAATCAAAAATCCCACCGTGCGATCTGGTCACTCCGATGACTTTGCCAGCATGGCGGAGGTGATCCAGCGGCGGTTTCGACGCTACGCCCAAGATCCCACCACGCAGCGGGTGGGTAACCCCGATTTTCCCGATTTGGTCATGATCGATGGCGGCAAGGGGCAACTGTCCGCAGTGGTGGAGGTGCTGCGGGAGATGAATCTGCTAGAGGACGTGAAGGTGGTCAGTCTGGCGAAACAGCGGGAGGAAATTTTTCTGCCTGGAGAATCCCTGCCCCTGGATACCGAGGCCGAACAGCCAGGGGTGCAGCTCTTACGACGATTGCGCGATGAAGCCCACCGCTTTGCCGTGAGTTTTCACCGTCAGCAGCGCAGTACCCGCATGCGGCGATCGCGCCTGGATGATATTCCCGGATTGGGACACTATCGCCAGAAAGAATTGCTAGGGCACTTTCGATCGATTGACTATCTCCGGGAAGCCTCGGTGACTCAAATTGCGGAAGTGCCGGGAATTGGCCCCAAAATGGCGCAGCAAATTTATGATTATTTCCATCCCCAGTATCAAGAGGATGGCACGGGTTGAGAGTCGCAGTAGACTAGGGAAATGGTCGATGCGACCCTGCTAAGGATTTTGTATGACCGATTCAGCAGCGCTGCTAGCTCCGATTGAATGGCGATTGCGATCGCTCCTCCCAGAAATCCATCGGTGAGATCAGCGTCACTGTCAGTCGGCTGCTAGCTCCGAATGAACTACCCCGCCGCAAGCGGACGGGGTATCAGAATCAAAAAAGAGCAAGTT
>JACYMB010000048.1 GCA_015272205.1 Synechococcales cyanobacterium T60_A2020_003
CCCTAGTTGCCGTTGGTGAATTTTGGCGAATTACCAGCAGTGGCGAAACCGCTTCACCCGATACAACCCTGACCATCATTCTGGGAGTATTGATCGGCGGCGTCACCTTTACCGGAAGTTTGCTCGCCTTTGTCAAACTGCAAGGACTGATTACAGGATCGCCGATCACCTTCCCGTTTCAGCAGCCGTTTAACATCACCTTACTGGCGGCCTTCCTGATCGGCAGTGGGTATGTGTTGCTGTATCCCGATAGCATTCCGGTTTTTCTAGGACTGATTGGCATCTCACTGTTACTCGGAATTCTGTTCGTGCTACCCATTGGCGGTGCCGATACTCCGGTTGTGATTTCGCTGTTGAACTCCTATTCCGGCTTGGCGGCGAGTGCGGCTGGATTTATTCTCGGCAACAACATGCTGATTATTTCAGGAGCGCTGGTGGGCGCGTCAGGATTGATTTTGACGCAAATCATGTGCAAGGCCATGAATCGCTCCCTGGCCAATGTCTTGTTTAGCGCCTTTGGGTCCGATAGCGGTGCCGTGGCTGGAGGCGAGGCCGTGGGCGATCGCGTCGTCCACTCCATCGATCCAGAGGAAGGCGCGATGATGCTGGGCTATGCGAAGTCCGTGGTGATTGTGCCAGGATACGGGATGGCCGTTGCCCAAGCGCAGCACACGGTTCGAGAACTGGCAGATCAGCTCGATCGCTTGGGCGTTACGGTGAAATATGCCATTCATCCCGTAGCAGGTCGCATGCCGGGACACATGAACGTCTTGTTAGCGGAGGCCAATGTGCCCTACGACCAGCTTTATGACATGGATGACATCAATGCTGAATTTGATCATACGGATGTGGCGCTCGTGATTGGAGCCAACGATGTCGTTAATCCGGCGGCGCGGGACAACGCAGGCAGCCCCATCTACGGTATGCCGATTCTGGATGTCGATCACGCTGCCCACACTATCGTCATCAAGCGGGGCATGAATGCGGGCTTTGCCGGAATTGAAAACGATTTGTTCTACAAAGACAAAACCTTCATGCTGTTTGGCAGTGCCAAGGATGTGGTGAGCAAGCTGGTTTCAGAAGTAAAACAGCTTTAAATCCGGTAATCCTGCAATGACAGCAGTACAGCTATGGTGTAGCAAGGACTACTTCGAACGCATTGACGCACCTAACTCGATCTCGGTGAAGTAGTGTGTAGTCCCTTATGTCTGCCCTTGCTACACTTTCCTCTCATGGCACAATTGCTGACGTAGCCCTCTGATTGACTGACAAAACTCACACAACCCTGATTCTCTCGTAGGTTGGGTGAGCGCTAGCGTAACCCAACAGAATAAAGGCTAGAGTTGGGTTCCACGGTGTTTCACCCAACCTACTAGAAAAGATATGTCAGTCAACCAGCGTAGCCCTATATTTTTAACGCCAAACTCAGAACTCGAAACTCAAAACTCAAAACTCAAAACTGGTGTATCGAGGCAATATCTAACCCAAATCGCTCGATAGTGCCCCAAAATTTGCGCTACGAAACATTAAGTGATTCTGCCGTTTTCCAGCTCTCGAATTACCGTGAAGCGAGGTCAATTAAACTAGAGGGTTGAATCTATGACGGCGGATTCATCAGTATTGGAATCCGAATCGCTGATATTTTCTGATATCGGCGGTTACTGGGCAGGGGATAGTATTGATGCGCTTGCCCAGAGCGGCGTTGCCAAGGGATATCCCGACGGGACGTTTCAACCCGATCGCCCCCTTTCACGAGCCGAACTAGCCGCATTCCTCAACCGAAGTTTTCCTGATCTCGACTTAATTCGAGAGGCGATCGCCTTTCCTGATGTGCCTCCCGATCATTGGGCAGCGGCAGATATTCGGCGAGTTTATCAAGTTGGGCTAATGCCTGCCTACACCGATCGCACGTTTCATCCTGAGGCATCCATTACCCGTGCTGAAGTTTTGGCATTGCTGGTGTCTGGGCTACGGTTATCGATTTCCAACGGCGCAACAGTGATTTTGCCGCTCTACTTTGATGATGCGGCTGATGTGCCATCGTCGTTGGCGGGCGCGATCGCGGCGGCCATTCAAGATAGTTTGATTGTGAATTATCCCGATCGGCGATCGCTGCGTCCCAATCAGGCGATCGCCCGGGGTGAAATGGCGGCGATCCTCAGTCAGGTTTTGCAACTTCCGGACGGGGTGCCCATGGAATACGTGGTTTGGGGAATCGGGCTGGAGGACATTCACGATCCACTGGTTATCCCTTTTAGCGCACTGCCGTACCTGCCAGAGTTGGTGAAGGAAATGCAGATTCGCCTCAATGGGTTGAGCCTCTATCCCGGCGGGCGTTGGATTGACGGCATGTATGGGCCTCGTACCCAGAAGGCGATCGCCGATTTTGCCCAGCTTATGAATTTGCCCAACGCCCAAACCCAGCTCATTGACGAACCCTTTGCCCAGGCACTCCTGATGACTGACCCGTCCGATTTGCTCCTCGAACAAGCGCGCGATCGCCAAAAAGTATTTAACGACTATCTTCAGCAGGAAGCCGGATACGATGCCACCAAGCTGGCCTTCCTGGATCGCGGCATTCAAAACTCGCCCTATCAATTCGACATTTCTAAATATCCCGATCGCCTCAAGGAAAAACCGGACAACATTGAAGTCACGTCCTACGGAGCAAGCACGATCTTGGCCGACGGAGTGACCACTGTTCAGTTTGATCCCTATCCCCTGCTGCGAACGATACCCACCATTGATGCCAATGCCCTGTCATTCCTCCATTCCGATATTCAGCAGGCATGCCTTTGCATGGGCAGCATGGTGAATGATCAAGTCCATACCCACTGGATGGGACGCGACGCTCTCAAGAATGTGGAACTGTGGAGCAGTACCAAGGTGATTCCGCTGCTGAATGTGATCAGCAAGGCCAATAGTTACTTCCCGACATCGGATGTGGATAACTGTGTGGTGCGTCCGTTGCGGCGTAGTGGTGGCTATAGTTTCTACGATGTCGCGGTAGATATTGTCAGCTACCGTAGCCAGATTGCAACGTCAAATTCGCTGGCCTACACGATGAAGAAATTTAGTTCGCCGCTGGAACTGGAAACCTGGCTGAAGGATGTCACGGGTAATAATAGCCTCATTTTTAGAGGACGCTATGGAGAGGAGGCGTTTCTAGCGTTGCCGGAGTTGTGGGATCGCACCCTTCAGCGCCGTATTTTGACCTCGAAACCCAACCGTCATGTGGAGAGTAACACCATCTCCACCTATGACCTAGTGCGGGTGATGTCGATGCTGGCGTGGCACCTGCACATTCCCCAAGGGGCGCGGTTCCCTGGCGCACAGTGGGCCAGTTTGGAGTCCCTAGTGCGAGCCTGTGGCACGGATACGGCTCGCTACCTGGATGTGGCGATCGCCCGTTTGGGATTGAGCAATAGTATGCGATCGCCCGTGATTATGTCCAAGCTGGGATTTGGGCGCAGCACCATTCGCGATCGTACCGAACTAGTGTATCTCGCCCACTGTCAGTTTATTGATCAGCGTCCGCGGGCAGCAGGCAATCTGTCCATGTGGCGATCGTTCACGCTGGCCTTTATCGCCGCCAAGGATTGCAACGATGCCAACCAGGAGGCTAGAGAGTTGGATGCCCGGATGGCCGCAGAAGTAACCGAAACCCTGCGCCGAATCGTAACCCAGGAATTGGCGTAGCTCCTGGATGGGTACGGACGGGTTTAGACGGTAGACCTTGCGCCCATACCGAGGATTGATTGCGAAACCCGCCCCTACGGGTTCACATCAACGGCGCAACGGCTTTGGCAATGGGCACCCGCAACGCATCCACGTAGGATTGCCAGCCAATCACGACTGTTTGGTGGTGGGTCAGCGTGTCCCCATCGACCGCATCGGCATGGAACTCAAACGCTTTGCCCTCCAAATCGCAGCACACCAACCCAGCGGCCTTAGCGAGGGCAATGGGGCCTGTGGTGTCCCACAGTTTCACCCGACGGTTGAGGTAGATATAGAGTCCGGCACGTCCCCGCACGACTTCCATCACCTTTAGCCCAAAGCTACCCAGGGACTGAAAGGTAATCCCCGGAATGGCAGATTGTAGAACATCGCCAAAATGGTTGCGATCGCGATCGCCAATCATAATCGGGCAAAAATCGGGAGAGAGTGGCGGTGGTTCCGTGGGGATTAGCGCTTCTGGGAGACGATCGCCCGCTATCTGAAACAGACCCCAATCTTTGCCCCCGTAGTAAAACCGTTCGATAGCGGGTGCATAGATCCAACCCGCAACGGGCACATCGGCCTCCACCAGTCCCACCATCACCGCATAGTGCGATCCTGCATGGATAAAGTCCTCGGTGCCGTCGATGGGATCAATAAACCAGCAGCGCTGTCCTTCTTGGTGGAAATCGCGGCGAGACTGGGCGTTTTCTTCCGTCACGATGCCGTCTTTAGGAAACAGCGCTGAAAACTCTGCGGATAACCGCTGATCGAGGGCGCGATCGGCAGTCGTGACGTAATCGTTTACGCCTTTCTCAAAGACTTTGAATCCCTGTTCGGCCATTTGCTTGGCCTGTTGCCCACAATCGCGCATGAGCGATCGGATCGCGAGGGCTTGTTCCGGTGAAACGTAATACATGAATGCGGTTGACTGATGGATTGTCAATGGTTCTTCGCTACTCTATCACCTAGGACGAAGGCGCGATCGCAGGAAAACTAAGATCAAATTTTCAGCACCGCCATAAATGCCTCTTGGGGAACGTCCACGGTTCCAATCGACTTCAGACGCTTCTTACCCTTGGCCTGCTTCTGCAACAGCTTTTTCTTCCGGCTGATGTCGCCACCGTAACACTTCGCCAACACGTCTTTTCGCAGAGCGGGAATGCTTTCACTGGCGACTACACGAGATCCAATGGCGGCCTGGACGGGAATCTTAAACTGATGGCGAGGAATTAACTCTTTCAGCTTTTCAACCAACGCCTTGCCTACGTAATACGCCTTATCGCGATGGACGATGGTAGCCAGGGGATCAACCGGATCGCCGTTAATCAAAATATCTAATTTCACCAGCGGATTCTGGCGATAGCCAATCAGGTGGTATTCCATACTGGCATAACCGCGCGATCGCGACTTCATTTGGTCAAAGAAATCCGTCACGACTTCTGCGAGGGGAATTTCGTAGGTCAGGGTCGTGCGCCCTTGGGTGAGGTACTTCATATCCTTGAACATCCCCCGACGGCTTTGCCCCAGTTCCATGAGCGTGCCCACGTATTCTTCAGGGGTGATCATTTCCACCTGAACGTAGGGTTCTTCAATACTTTCGCGTGCTTGAGGATCGGGCAGCAGGCTGGGATTATCTACCATCACCACGCTACCGTCTAGCATATTGACCTTGTAGATTACGGATGGAGCCGTCGCAATCAGGTCCAGCCCGTATTCCCGTTCTAGGCGTTCCTGGACAATTTCCATGTGGAGCAGTCCCAAAAAGCCGCACCGGAAGCCAAAGCCCATGGCGCTAGAGGTTTCCGGCTCGTATTGCAGGGCAGCATCGTTGAGTCGCAGTTTTTCTAGGGCTTCCCGCAAATCTTCAAACTGATCCGAATCCGTGGGAAAGAGGCCACAGAACACCATTGGCTTGGCTTCAGTATATCCCGGCAGCGGAGCCGGAGCCGGGGACTTGGCGAGGGTAATGGTATCGCCGACTCGCGCATCTTCTACTGATTTGATCGCTGCGGCAAAGTAGCCCACCTCGCCCGCATGGAGTTCATCCACCTGAACCTGAGTCGGGGAAAGAACGCCCAGTTCATCAATTTCGTATTCCTTGCCTGATGCCATCAGCCGGACGCGATCGCCCTTGCGAACCACACCATCCATCACCCGGAAGTAGACGATTACACCGCGATAGGCATCATAGTAACTGTCAAAAATTAACGCCCGCAGCGGTTCACTGACGGTGTCCTGGGGCGGCGGCACCAAGTACACAATCGACTCCAGAATTTCGGGAACGCCGATTCCCTCTTTTGCAGACGCCAAAATTGCACCGCTACAGTCCAGACCAATGATTTCTTCAATCTCGCTCTTGACCCGCTCTGGCTCAGCTCCAGGGAGGTCAATTTTATTGAGTACGGGAATAATTTCGAGGTTGTGTTCTAGCGCCAAATACACGTTCGCCAAGGTCTGCGCCTCTACCCCCTGAGAGGCATCAACCACCAGCAACGCCCCTTCACAGGCGGCGAGCGATCGCGAGACCTCGTAGGAAAAATCGACATGTCCGGGTGTGTCGATCAGATTGAGAACGTACTGCTGACCGTCCTTGGCGGTGTAGTTCATGCGGGCGGCCTGAAGCTTAATCGTGATGCCGCGCTCTCGCTCTAGATCCATGGAATCTAGGAATTGCGCCTTCATGTCGCGATCGCTCACGGTTTCCGTGACTTGCAGCAATCGATCGGCAAGGGTCGATTTGCCGTGATCAATGTGGGCGATGATTGAAAAGTTGCGAATGCGAGAGACAGGTACGTCAGTCATACAGGTTCCAGAGTTTAGCCAAGCCGAAAGATATCACGAGTGCAAGGGTTAAGCCGCTCAGATTCTCCTAGGGATTGAGGTTAATCCCAAGGTTCGAGACATCTGATGCTGAAAGGTCTTCCTCAAAACCTTTCGCGAGGTCTCAGATGATCCACAGTAGCTTAGAGGTTCAATACTTCTTAGTGTGACGCATTTACCTGATCGTCGTCACCCCAGGAAGCCGGAACGCCTTAGAGGGTTAGAGCCAGGGCATTACCCCACGGGAACTACCCCCATATCCTCGTTCCCAGATTACTACGCCTCAATGTTGCCAAGCATTGAGTTTCCTAACGTATTGTAATCCTTTTGTAATCCTTCTCGCGAGTCCTCACGGATTTCTCTTAAAAATCCAGTATGTCTAGTCCGTATGTCTAGAAAACACAACACATCCATGAGTGAGACGCCATCCAAGCCATAGAATGGGGATGGCGTCAGTCTGCACTCGTTCCCGACAGGATGAGACAGAATACCGCGATCACCTTAAATATTGAAGAGATAGCCTAACCCATGACTGAATCCGTAACTCAATCCTCTGGCGATCAGAGAAAGTCCGAAAAAGTTGAACTTGCAATTGAGATGGATGCTGATTTACTCGATCAGATTAAGCACCTCACTCAAGATCCGAGCAAGGTGATCGAGGTCGCTGTGCGCCAGTGGCTTTTGGGAACCAGCCGTCGTGATGACGAACTCACCCAAACCTTTCGCCGAAATCCTCCGGTTCCGCCCCGGGGCGAGTGGAACGATTAATGACGTACGCTTGCGTTCTTCAGATACCTAACCGGAACAATACTACGAGCCTAAGTCCTGAGTAGTTCCCTGGTGGGTCTGGAGGGTGATGGCCATTGGCTTTGCGATCGCCGTTCGTTAGAATGTGCAAAACGTACTTTGTAATCGTTTCGCATTCTGGCTCCGTAAGAGAATGCAGTCTCTCTCCAGTGATGATACATAGTTGCCCGTGACTCTCTCTGATTCCCAAAGATTTGCAACCGCCTCTGAGCTGTCATCGGCAGACAAGCACTATCCAGATCTGGTCCTCATTCAAGATGCAGGGGGACAATGCTTATCGTTCTACTGCAAGTACTGCAATCAATTGAGCCTGTCTCCTAATGCATTGGTTGGCCATCCACTAGAAACCGATTTCGCCCCAGCGATTGCCGCTCCGTATTTGGAGCGCTTGCAGTACGTCGTTGAATATTCTGTACCGCAGCAATTTCGCTACCCATTTCAATGTGGCGATCGCTACTTGGTGTTTGATCTCACCATTAGCCCCGTCTTGATGCCCCATCCGTCCCTGCCCATCGCAATGGTGTCTGGAGAATGGGTCAATGAAGTGAAGAAAATCGATGCCTTTGCCCTGGTCGATCAACTGGGTCGGATTGCGCCTCCCCTCAGCCCTGAGCACCGACGCAAGCTTCTGTCCTACGTGAGCCGCGATGTCGGGCGATCGCTGGATCTAGACACTATTCATCAAAAAACGGTCGATGGGCTGGGGGATCTGCTTGCTCTTGATCGCTGTTTACTGTGCCACTACAAGCCCGATGATCCCATCTTGAACGTCGTCGCTGAATTTCATCGCCCAGCGTTGGATTCCATGCTGGCGTCTGAGATTGAACTGGATGAACAAAGTCCCCTCTGGGCTGTACTTCAAGAGCGACAACCGCAAATTTTATCCGCAGCGGCGATCGGGCTCAGCGATTTATCCGGTTCAGTCCTTGCCGTTGCAACGTACCACAAAGAGCAGTCTAATGGCCTGATTTTGATGCATGTTGCCAGTCCAAGTCCGACCTGGATGCAAGGAGATTTACAGATTGTTCAGGATCTGGCAGACCAAATTGGCACCAACATCGCCCATGCCACGGTGTTTGCCGAGTCTCAGAGCTTAGCGGCGGAATTGCAGCGAGCCAACACATCGTTACAACAGAAACACTTAGAACTCCAGCGTGCAAACATCTCCCTAGAAGAAGCCCACCAGCAAGCCGAAGAAGCATCGCGGCTGAAAAGTGAGTTCCTGGCAAATACCTCTCACGAACTGCGAACCCCATTAAACGGCATGATTGGCTTTTTGAAGCTGATTTTAGACGGAATGGCGGATGACCCCGAAGAGCAGCAGGAATTTATCCAAGAAGCCTATCGTTCTGCTATTCACCTGCTGAATATTATTAACGACATCTTGGACATCGCTAAGATCGAAGCAGGCAAGATGGATCTAGCCCGCGATCCCATCAATCTAGATGAATTGATGCAGGATGTGTATCGTCGAACCTGTAAACAGGCGGAGCAGAAGAATCTCAGCCTAGAAGTTCGCACCCCAGATATTCGCGATCCAGTCATTCTTTTGGGAGACTATCAACGCCTGCTGCAGGTGATGCTAAATCTGGTTGGGAATTCGATTAAATTTACCAATGAAGGTGAAATCATTATTTCCACTGAGATTTTGCCGGAAAAAGAAGTGGTTCGAGGAGAAGAACGGCGATTTGCGCGAATTAGCGTTGCCGATACGGGCATCGGTGTTTCGCTGGAAAAACAGGATAAGCTGTTCCAGAATTTTAGTCAGATCGACAGTTCCCGCACGCGTCAGTACGGAGGTACGGGATTAGGGCTTGCTATTTCTCAGAAGCTAGTAGCGGCAATGGATGGCGTCGTGAATTTCTTTAGTTTGGGTGAGGGACTAGGTGCAACGGTTACCTTCACTGTGCCCCTCTTCCAAGATCCGATTATGGTATTGAACGATTCTACCGACTCATCAGAACTGCTGAAGCCCGGAAATTAGTAGGGGCGAAAGATGGGTTCATCGCGCAATTACGAGTTGCTATAGAGCTGAATGCGCTCGATTTGGAGCTGAAACGCGCCTGGTTGGAAAGTCGGATTCAGCGCACTATCGTACTCAAACTTGCTCAGCATCAACTGCAGGGCACAAATACGGCTGAGATTCAGTGCGGGAGCATCGGGGAGCGTGCGGGCACGGAACACCGGAGTGAATGCGGTAAAGGGGATTTGAACGGTGATCCACTCGCGATCGACGGTATCGAACGAATGGCAATAGGCCACGCTGTCCCAATTGGTATCCTGGTGCAGCATAAACTTGTAGCGTTGCCCGTCGCCACGTACTCGCAGCTTCACGCCATCAAAGCCCGACCAATCTAGGGGCGGGTCAAAGTTGCGAGTCCGCACCGATGCAAAGCCACCGGAGTTTGCCGTTGAAACGGTTCCCGCAAAAACAGCAGAGGCTCCCACTTTCCGAAAACTGCTGGCACTTACTCCCCCCATCACCACGTCATCCAACGCTCCCCAAATGGCCTCGAATTGTGGATCGGGTTGGGTAGTGAAGTCAAAAACGGTGGGTTCGGTTGTGGAACTAGATGAAGGCGAGGTCGTGGTTAATGCAGGGCTATCGACGTGGGGGTGGGCCGGATTGCCGAACCGGCGTTGAAACCAGTCGAACTGGCTAAGGATCGGAACGGCACCAAAGTAAGCCATGGTGCGGAGAAATCGACACAGGCTCCATTGGGATGGGGGTGAGTTGGGCGAGTTTTGAGTCATAGGTGTTCAACAAATGCGCCACACTTTTAGTCTAGAGGGCAACGCACCGCTTCAACACCCTCAAAGGGCATAAAGCGCTTGAACCGCCGCACCGAAGGCTAAGCGACTACTTTCACGATTAGCGGCGCGATCGCTATCCCACACGTGAGTGGCGTTTGGAATCTGTTTTTTCAACCACTGGGCGATCGCTGGCGAGGGGTCTACGTCATCGGCATACAGGACGTGATGAATTTCGACAGGGGATAGGTTTGCCGTCTGAAGGAGGGTCATTAGGGCTTGATGTAACTGTTCCACTATGAGTTGCAGTCGATCAACCATCGGCAGAGTTTCTAAGATACAGTGCTGACGCTGGAGGGTTTGCAAATTTGAAGGCAGAGCGATAACAGCCAGATGCAACATGCTGCTTCCCCGGGCTACAACTAGAACGTTACCTGTCCAGGACTGATTGCAGAGAGAGGGTCTCGACGACGGTTCCGGTAGCAGGAGGGGGGAGGTGGGGCCAGGTAGCACCGACAATAACGCTGCGATCGCCGCATCAACAAAATCAATTTGACTCGCGCTTGCGACCAATTGGGTATCGAGGATGGCTTGGGCGATCGCCTGCCGTTGGTCGCCACCCCAATCCCCAGGACAGGCCACGCCAACACCATCGAGCTGTTGCCAGGCAGTTTGTAGTTCCAGCGGTGTCAGCCCCACGGCTTCACATTGAACCGTCGAAACCACGGCATGGCGCGCACCCACCGCAGGATTGAGCGTTGAAAGCAGGATATGAAGCGCAAAGGTTACATCATCAGTAGTAATGGGTAATTCCCCATCCAGGGCGATCGTAGGGCGGCCTAACCAGTGCTGAAGATTATCCAGCAGCATTCGTTGTCCACTGCCCTCAGGGGAGGGAGCCAGGGTTGCTAACGATTGGGCGAGCGAGCCAATAGCTAGCGGCACAAAGCCCGATGGCGTGACGGCACTGGTCGGACGATCCTCTGGATAGTCGTGTTGGGGGAAGTGGGTTCGGGAGAGGTAGACGGCTGCAGGTAGACGAAACCGCTTATTTTGGGGATTATGCACCGACTGGCTGATCTCGACTTTATCCAATCAGGCGGCATGGCAGAGTAACTCGGTCCAGGTGTCGAA
>JACYMB010000049.1 GCA_015272205.1 Synechococcales cyanobacterium T60_A2020_003
CATGCCCGATGGAGACATCCTCCGCCCCACCCTTGTGTTTGAGCCGTACCCGGTGCCTAACGCTGAATCCTGAGGGTTAGGTGAAGTCAGCCCGACTGAGGTCGTTGGCACGGAAATCTTCAAGCCGCATGACTTCCTGCTGACCCACCTGGATAACCGTATCATCACGCTGCTGCCGAATTGTGAGATCACCGTAGGACAGGTTGCCCAGGAGGCGAAGGCGATCGGTTCTATCCTTAAAGTCTTTTACGATGTTGAACTCATCTTTTGTCCGGGTGATAACGAAAAAGTCGCGTCCATCCCCTCCTATCAGGGTGTTCTCACCTGCTCCGCCAATTAAGGTGTCTTTACCCTGCCCCCCCTCCAAAATATCATTGCCGTCATCCCCTGCTAAGCGATCGCCGCCTCCGCCTCCGAAAAGGCGATCGCGCGAACCCAGACCGTTAATCCGATCCGCACCTTGGCCCCCCTGAATCCGATTGGAGGATGCATCACCCGTGAGTTCATCATTCTCATCGGTGCCGACTAAGCCTTCGATCGATCTCAAAATTTTGCCCGTTGCAGACGACTCCTGCCCAAACCGAAAAGCAACGTTTTGGGTGTCGAGGTTGATCTTGACAGGAGACTGCAGTTCACTAAAGTCAGCGAGATCATCCCCCTTCGAGCCATTAAAGGTGTCTGAAATCGAGCCTGCAACGAGAATATCGTCTCCGGTATTTCCCAATAACTGGTTCTTCCCCCTGAGGCCAAAGAGCACATCATCACCGGATAAGCCTCGAATGATATCATCGCGACTGGTTCCGGTTAACACGTCGTTTTGCGCGGTTCCCGTAATTTCATTGGGAACCGCTTTCATCTGGCCGCGAATGGCACCATCGGGTGCACCGCTGGTATTAATTTCCCAGTAGAGCGGGATCTCGTCTCCCGTTTTGGAATTGCGGATGGTGTCCACAAAGTTGCTGAGCTTAATATTTGCTTTGTCGCTTTCGTCCCAGACTCCGGTTAAGGTTGCGGAGCCATTTTGATTGAGGCGAATGCGGAGGTCGCGGTCATCACTGCCGCCATTCAACAACGGGTTATAAACCGTAAACGCATTGCTTCCGTTTTTACCGCGATTAGCAGAAAGAATGCGGATCAAACCGACATCATCACTGGTTTTAGGTGTTTGGGGGCCTTGCCCAACGAGTGCCCCGAAATCCAAGCCGGATACCGTCAATTGATAGCGCATCGCATCGCCTGACCGAGTCAACACCATCGTTGATTCGCCTTTGGCCTTCACCCCTGAGGGTTCAACCACTTGAGCTTGGTTTAAGGTGGCATCTAGGGTAACGGGAACGGTCTTTTCGAGAGGGGTGGCCTTAATCTGTCCACGAATTTCGCCGTTGGGGAACTCCGCCGTATGGACATTCCAGTACAAATTGACTTCATCGCCGGGTGAACTGTCGCGAATGGCACGCAGCACTTGGTTCAGTGGCACAGAGGAGGGATCCTTGACATCCCATCGTCCTTTTAAGGTTGTAGAACCATTGTTATTCTGGATAATCTTGAGGTCTGAGTCCTGGCTATCATTGCCTGTCACCCTGTCGTAGAGGCTAAGGGCCACAATGCCATTCGTACCGCGCGCACCGATATGGATATGAACATGGGTCACATCATCACGGGTAGTGGGCGTTTGCTCCTTCTTGCCCAGTAAATCCCCAAAATCCAGTCCCGTTACGTTGAGACTGTAGGTTAGCGCGTTACCAAGGGCATTGAGGCGCAGCTTGGATATCCCAGTTGCGGTGGAGGTGGTTGTGGGAACTACCTGATTCCCGGTCAGCGTAGATGAAAGTAGTTGCGCCATAGGGGATAACTCTCCTTAACTAGTGAAGATGACGAAAGCGGGAGGGGAAATCGACGCGTCCCGAAGTGTAGGCTCGTTGATGCCCCTGCGGTGGCGATCGCCCTGCGACTCTGGAGGGTAAAGCGTGATCAAAATCTAGAAGGGTCTCTGATTGTCCAGTTTGAGCCTCAAACGGAGTTGATTCGGATGACACCAGCGACTTGAATCCAATAGCACCTGCCATAATACAACATGCAGCGTTGTTTGATAACCTATCTACGCTGAATATAGCGTATCCCCCTAATATCATGTCGGGATAAAAACCCATGATATGTTTTTGGCGCGGCGCTTGCGCCGCGCCAAAAAC
>JACYMB010000050.1 GCA_015272205.1 Synechococcales cyanobacterium T60_A2020_003
AGAGCGATCTGGGGAAGCCCGCGCTCTACCCGATAGGGTGAGCGTCGGGAGGATGTCACTAAAAATTTCAACACTGTGGGATGGAGAGAGTCGCTAGCATAGAGGGGAGAGGTCTATCATTGAATGTTCTACCCAGAGCATCCACTCATCTTAAGATCACATGAATACCCGTTATCTTTCAGACTAAGATAGACCTGGTAAGCATACCTACCTATTGACGTTTAGTGAACTGGCAATCATAAATCTCATGAGCGATATTCACGATTTGATTGAAAAAGAAGTTGAGCAAGCCCGTGCGGTTTGCGAAGCGGATGACCCCGCTGCTTGTGCAGCCGCTTGGGACGCAGTGGAAGAATTACAGGCTGAAGCTGCTCACCAAAAGCAAAACACCCCTGAAAAGACCTACTTCGAAAAGTACTGCGATGACAATCCTGAAGCTGCTGAGTGCCGCGTTTATGACGACTAAGGTCGTCTGAGCGTATTGCTCAGCACCTATTAACTTTGCATTGGTGGTTGTTCACTGATGTTGAGTTTGCAAAGAGCTAAAGCAGGAATCGGTCATGCTCCGGGCGTGGCGGTTCCTGTTTTCACTTGATACCCTTCCAATCTGGATGCAGTTCCCTGTTCCTGAAACGGGTTGTCAATGATCGAAACCTTGGGTCCTATGCAGTCCATTACTATTCCATTACCCGATCTCGTCGCTACCCGCACCCTAGGCCATGCCCTGGGGCGATCGCTCCCCCCTGGAACCATTGTGTTGCTCTCGGGGGATTTGGGTGCTGGCAAAACATCCCTCGTTCAGGGAATAGGGGAAGGACTGGGAATCACGGAACCGATCACCAGCCCGACCTTTGCCTTGATTCAGGAATATCTAGAAGGCACAATGCCGCTGTATCACCTGGATCTGTATCGGTTAGAGCCAGCGGATGTGGCCGGACTGTTTATTGAGCAGTATTGGGAGGGCATAGAATGTCCCCTGGGCATTGTGGCGATTGAGTGGGCAGAGCGGATGCCGCACCGTCCCGACGCTTATCTTCAGATTGCGCTAACGATGACAGCGGGCGATCGCCGTTCGGCTACGCTGACCTGGATAGGCGATGCTCCGAGTCCGTTGCCAGAGGTGCAGCAGGCGATCGCCCAGTCCCCTCTCGTTCCCTAAGTTGTGGCAACGCAGCACCCTGAACATTACCGCCAAACGGAAAAATCCCACCCCGCAAATCCCGATACAATTGAAAACTGTTCCGCCTGCCAGAGGTTCATCATGTCTACGCTGTCGTCTGCTCCTTTCTCCCCCGAAGAAATTGCCGCCGAGGGCATCAAGCCGGACGAGTACGAGGAAATTGTGCGTCGCTTGGGTCGGCATCCCAACAAAGCCGAACTGGGCATGTTTGGCGTGATGTGGTCAGAGCATTGCTGCTACAAGAATTCCCGTCCGCTGCTGAAGCAGTTTCCCACCACGGGGCCGCGCATTCTGGTTGGCCCTGGCGAGAATGCAGGGGTCGTCGATGTCGGGGACGGACTGCGTCTCGCGTTCAAGATCGAATCCCATAACCACCCGTCTGCGGTGGAACCGTTTCAAGGCGCAGCGACCGGAGTGGGGGGCATTCTCCGCGATATTTTCACCATGGGTGCCCGTCCGATCGCCATTCTCAACTCCCTGCGCTTTGGCTCCCTAGACGATGCCCGTACCCGCCAACTCTTCGGGGGGGTGGTGTCCGGCATTTCCCACTATGGCAACTGTGTCGGGGTGCCGACGGTAGGCGGCGAGGTGTATTTTGACGCGTCCTATGGCGGCAATCCCCTGGTGAACGCGATGGCTTTGGGACTGATGGAAACCCCGGAAATCGTTAAATCTGGTGCTGTGGGCATTGGCAATCCGGTGCTGTACGTAGGATCGACCACCGGACGGGACGGTATGGGTGGTGCTAGTTTTG
>JACYMB010000051.1 GCA_015272205.1 Synechococcales cyanobacterium T60_A2020_003
TTGAGACTCCCCAACTCCGCGAGGTTAATCCCTGCAAGCGGTGTTTGAAATCTTTATTTGTGTTCCCGAAGAGTCCCTGGAGGTTCCTGTTGAGGTGCGGGTTGAGAAGCGATCGCTACCATAGGTTTACTCGTACATATCTAAACCATCTCTCACTGATGGTGCGATCGCCGTCAATAATATGCGGTTAAGTTTATGAAGAAATGCTCGTTCACCATTGAACAAAACGTTATTGTTAAAGACCCTATTCCTAAAAAGGGCATCGTTAGCTCTAACCCCGAACGTTCTCTTCGCTTATCGTCTAAGTTTCTAGAAAAATCTATTGTAAAAGTGCAGTCTTGGGGAGTTGGTATTACGGTAGGAAAGGTGACTTTTGGAGATGCCCACGAAGACTTTTTCTTTGCCTATGTACCTATGGGAGCCAGCGGATCGGCTCATGCGTTTCATGAGATCTTTGCGGCTGGGGCGGAGGAAGTGGTTCGCTTTGGCAGTAATGATGTATGGGTGCAAGAAAACGATATCGATTCACTCGTTTTGGTTCGTGAATCTAGAGGTTTGAGGGGACTCTCTTGGGATCATGGCATAGACGATCAGGATGTAGATTTACCATTGATACCTGATCATGAACTAAATCAAAGGCTGATCAAAAGCTGCCATAGAAACAGGTTTTTATTTTCTGAACGCGTATGCTTTAACGTGGACGATTACCATTCATACCTCTATCCCGAATTAATGGAGAATCCTCAACGAATTAAGCAGCGTCTTGATGCTTATAACTCCTTCGGTCCATACAGTAGAGATATGGAAACCGCGTCTTTATTTCTAAAAGCCAATCAATTTGGAGCGAAAGCCGCAAGTGTTTTACAAAATGTCTTGAAGCAGAAAAAGAAATCGCCCTATGAAGGATCGTCAGGGGATAAAGCCAAATTAAATGAAAGCAAAATTGCGGCAATTATAATCAATGCACTGATTGAAACACCATCGGAGTGATTGATTTAACCATGAATATGGATGTAGAACAATAACGTTTCCCCATTCACTCCCCACACTGCCGTTCATTCAGGGGTTAGATAACGCGATCGCTTCCACCGTCGATGGGAATTTGCGCTCCGGTGGTTTTGGCAAATACGTTACTCGCCATCGTGCAAACGAGTTGGGCAACGTCCTGAGACGACACCGACTGTTTGAGTAAATTCCGCGACTTGTATTCGTCCACGCTGAGGCCATACCGCTCGGCTCGACTGGTGAGAATTTCGGGTGTCCAAATGCCGGTGTCGTAAACGCAGTCGGGGTGGAGAATGTTAACCCGGATGTCGGGTGCTAATTCCAGAGCCGCAATTCGGGCAAGTTGAGTCAATCCGGCTTTGGCAACGGAGTAGGCAGCAGCTCCCGGCCCCGGTGCCAGCACATTGCGGGAAGCGATAAACAGAATAGTTGGATCGATGCCGTAACGCAGGAAGGGAATTGCGTGGCGTAACAGTGCCCGTTGACTGGTCAGATTAATGGCCAAACTTTTCTCCCAGATGTCTGCGTCGAGACTCTCTAGGGTTTGTCCTGGCGGGAAAATTCCCGCATTGCTGACGAGAATATCCAGGCCGCCAAAATGCTGAATGGTAGAAGCGATCGCCCCTTTTACCGCGTCTTCGTCCGTGACATCTCCTTGAATCCCGACTAAACCGGGCTTGGACAGAATCTTGTCAATGTCAGGATTAATATCAAACCCGACGACAACCGCCCCTTGCTGGTGGAGCGCTTCTGCACAGGCTTTACCAATACCGCTGGCCGCTCCGGTCACGAGGGCAATTTTTCCTTGGAACTCCGAAGTCTTGCTTTTCTTGCCCAGTTTGGCCTGCTCCAGTTCCCAATATTCCATGGCGAACAAGCTTTTCTCATCCAACGCCTGCCATCCCCCCAGAGCCTCTCCCATCTGAATCGCTCGACGGGTATGTTCCACAATATCGGTGATAATTTGGGCGGCCTTGAGGCTGCGGTCAAAGGAAATCGTGCCATATCCCGGCCAAACCGCCCAGCGGGGAGCCGCATCCAGGTGCTTCAAATCGTTGCTGGCATTACGATGGAAGTAGTCGCGATATTGGTCGGCAAAGGTGGCGATCGCCCCTTCCACATCACCCTCAAGCACCACAGGAATGGCTTTGGTGCGAATGACGTGATCCGGTGTCATAGGGCCGCGAGTGGCGATCGCCTTCACATTAGGCAAGGCAGAAAACCCAACTGCTTCCGGTCGCTGATCCAACTGCGCTAGCATGGGCACACCTTTGACACGAGAGACCTGCTGGCGAATTTTAGCCAGGGTCAGCCAGTCCGCTTGGGGATTTGCCGTTGCAAAGGATACCGCATTGTGCCGCTGCAAATACTCCTCCGCCAATGTTACCAACTCAATCATGCGGTCGTAGGCGGTGCGGGCATCGTCGGCAAAGGTAAAAATGCCGTGGTTCATCAGCACCATGCCTTTATATTGGTTCCAGTCAACGGACTGGGTGAGGTTCCGAATCTCCCGCGCTAAGATGAATCCCGGCATCACATAGGGAATGAGCAGCACCGAGTCTCTGTAAACCTCCTTGATGCGTTCCTCGCCCGTTGGATTATTCGTCAGGGTAATCACCGCATCGGCATGGGTGTGGTCAACAAACTTGTAGGGAATAATGGCATGGAGAATGGCTTCCACCGATGGATTAGGCGCATTGGGGTTTAGCATCGCTGCCCGTTGCTGCGTCACCATTTCTGAGTCGCTCAACTGCTCAAATTCTGCTAAGCGCTGCAATACGTTTAAGCGCACAGGGGCAAAACCCGGAGCTTCAATCGTCGCCAAATCCCAACCGCTGCCTTTGACGTAGAGCACCTCTTCCAGATCACCAAAAAAATTGGGAGTGGTGACCTTCACGGAGGTATTGCCGCCGCCGTGCAGCACTAAGTCGGACTCCTGCCCCAACAGGCGAGAGGTATAGACCCGCAGTTTTAAGGGATCGCCATTTAGGGTTTGCGCAACGGACTCATCCCAGCGATTTTTCATAGCACTAGTAAAGGTAGGGGTGGAGACAGGAGCGATCGCCCGTCGATAATCATTGCAGCCGATCGAAGCCCACACAGGCGTTATACCATTGTAGAGCTTCATGCTTCTATGGCTGATGCTGATAGAGCGGTTTTGATCTCACGGGAGGGGACGAATGAAAGTCAATGGTAGGCATTACCGAACTATCTGGATCGACGAAACAGTCCCTGATGTGGTCAACGTGATTGATCAGCGCTACTTGCCCCATGAATTTGTCGTTGAATCGTTGACGACGGTGGAGGAGGTGGCGATCGCCATTCGCGAGATGCATGTCCGGGGTGCGGGACTGATTGGGGCAACGGCAGGTTACGGCATGTATATCGCGGCGTTGCAGGCACCGCCGGATCAGTTCATGGAGAGTGTGAACAACGCGGGTGAACGCCTCAAGGCCACGCGCCCCACAGCGGTTAATCTGGCGTGGGCGGTAGACCGACAGCTAGAGGCCATTAGTCATGCTGAGGGCGACAAAGACCAAAAAGTGGCGATCGCACGGGAAACCGCATCGATCATTGCGTCTGAAGATGCAGACTTTTGCCGCCGGATTGGGGAGCATGGCGTTACGCTGATTGAAAAGATTAGCCAGCAGAAGTCAGGGGATACCGTCAATATCCTGACCCACTGTAATGCGGGGTGGCTCGCCTTTGTGGACTATGGTTCTGCCACTGCGCCCATTTATGCCGCCCATGACCGGGGCATTCAGGTTCACGTCTGGGTGGATGAAACCCGCCCTCGGAATCAAGGCGCTCGCCTCACCGCCTGGGAACTGAGCCAGCATGGGGTTCCCCACACCGTCATTGCTGACAACGTGGGCGGTCACTTAATGCAGCACGGCTTGGTAGATTTGGTGATCACAGGGAGCGATCGCACGACCTACACCGGAGATGTGGCCAACAAAATTGGTACCTACCTCAAAGCGCTAGCGGCTCACGATAACGGAGTTCCTTTCTACGTTGCCTTACCGTCTTCAACCTTTGACTGGACGATGAGAGATGGTTTAGCGGAAATCCCCATTGAGCAACGAGAGGGAACCGAGGTTCAGTACATCGAAGGCTTACACGATGGCGCGATCAAAGAGGTACTAGTAACGCCCAAGGATAGTCCTGCTGTGAACTACGGGTTTGATGTCACCCCCGCTCGTTTGGTAACCGGATTGATTACGGAACGGGGGATTTGTGATGCCTCGGAAGCAGGCATTATGCAGCTCTATCCAGAGAAACATAAGTAACTCGACAAAAGTAACTCGACAAAATTAAAACCAGGTTTTACCCTACGCCGACCGCGCAGCGGTCGGCGTAGGGCTTTTGTTTTTTTATGTTTGATAGTGTCTGGCAACTTAGAATGGGGATTAGTTTCTGAACTGGCGGATGGGAGGGTAAACCCAAATGGTACAAACACCATCTAAACCACTGACCTTGGCAGAGTTTTTACAATTACCAGAAACGAAACCTGCAAGTGAATACATTGATGGTCAAATCATTCAGAAACCCATACCCCAAGGGAAACACAGTGCCATTCAGGGAGAACTTGTATCTGCCATCAATAGGGTCGTTCGGTCTCAGCGTATTGCTCGTGCGTTTCCTGAACTTCGCTGCACGTTTGGCGATCGCTCAACGGTTCCTGATGTTGCCGTTTTTCAGTGGAACCGAATTCCCCGTGATAAGAATGGGGAGATTGATAACACATTTCCGGCTGCGCCTGATTGGACGATTGAAATCCTGTCTCCTGATCAAAGCCAAACAAAAGTGACGAAAAATATTCTTCACTGTCTGCGCCATGGCACTGAAGTGGGTTGGTTAATTGATCCAGATGAACAAACTGTGTTTATCTATCGTCCAAAGCAAGAGCCTGACGTTTTGGATGCTCCCGATGACGTTATTCCTAGCCTATCCTTTGCAAATGGGCTACAGCTTATGATCAAAGAGTTGTTTGATTGGTTATTCGAGTGAGACTTGAGTTGCTTCTAGTAACTCCGTTGGTGCTGACGAGACTAACGCTATCGTTACTCAATCTACTCCTGCTTCTCACCATTCAAGATTCAGGATTAAGCATTACTCGCTGACATTCTTGGGCAATTTCCCAGTCCTCCTGGGTGTGAATCGCAAATACGCGCACCGATGAGTCCGGGGTGGCAATGTCAATATCGTTGGGCGATCGCACGTTCTTCTGTGCATCAATCTCGATCCCCATAAACTCAAATGCCTTACACACATCGGCTCTCAGATAAGGCGCATTTTCGCCCATGCCTGCCGTAAACGAAATCGCATCGACACCACCCAGAGCCGCAATCATGCCTCCGAGGGAAACCTGAAGACGATAAACAAACATGTCGTAGGCTAATTGGGCGCGATCGCTCCCTTCAGCGATCGCCGCCATAATTTGACGCATATCATTAGAAATTCCTGAAATCCCCTTCAATCCCGATTCGCGATTCAGCAGGTGATCCAGTTCGTCTACGGTCATCTCCTCCTTTCGCAGCAGATGCAGCAGAATTCCCGGATCAACTGATCCCGACCGCGTTCCCATCATCACCCCTTCCAAGGGCGTGTATCCCATCGTGGTGTCGATACTGCGGCCATTCCGAATCGCGGCTAGGGAACAACCGTTGCCCAGATGACAATTCACAATTCGCAGATCGGTGAGCGATCGCCCCATCAATTGCGCGACCCGCTTTGAACAGTACTGATGGCTGATGCCATGAAACCCATAGCGCCGAATTCCCTGCTCTAGCCAAGCATACGGGACGGGATAGGTTGCGGCGGCGGGCGGAATTTTGGCATGAAAGGCCGTGTCGAACACCGCAATTTGCGGAACGTCCTGCCCCAGTAATACTTCTACCGCGTTGATTCCCTCTAAATGGGCGGAATGGTGGCTTGGCGCAAGTTCAGTTAAACGGGCGATCGCCGCTTTCACGGTTTCCGTAATTCGGGTGCTGTCTTGATACTCCGATCCCCCATGCACAACTCGATGCCCCACTACCTGAATGTCGGCAGGATGCTCCAGCACTTTTGTTTCCCCTGTCCACAGGCTGCTTAGCAAGCGGATAATATGATCCATTCGGGCATCAGCAGATTCCTTCTCTCGCCATGCCGCGCCTTGATGCGTTTTGACCTTTAATTCCGCGACTCCCGGCTGAAATGTCCAGTCAATTTGGGCGCTCCAAATCGGTGTTGGAACTATTTCAGATTGATCCCCAAAAAGCCGATATAAACAGCTCTTTAGGCTACTGGAACCCGCGTTCAAGATCAGGATATTCATAGGCAGAGGATGGGTAGATTAAAGATGCGGGACTACACTAGATGGCTAAAGAATTTTAGAGCAATCGCCACGCCGCGATTATAGATTCTGGATCAGCTAGATTGATTGAGCGATCGCCCCAGACTAAGCTTAGTGTTAATTGCCTGGAATACTTCCACCATAAGGCTTCTGGAAGAGGAAAGATCTTCGCAGATATTGCAATATCACTGGGGCAAGCAAAAACATTCATGAGATCAGATTGACTGAAAAGAAAATTATTGGGATATTGGGCGTGTCTTGATTAAATAAAATTTTATTTACCTCAGCTTGAGGCGATCTGGATCTCCTCGACCGGGACGAGCAAGGTTACTTCAGGTTACGAACACATACGTGAAATGGTGCAAAAGAGACAATCCCCCATTCTTAGATTGGCTTTGCTGCTCGCGGTGGCAGCCCCCGCAACCCTCGTGCTTCTGCCCGACGGTTCGAGCGTAGCGCAAATGGCCTCTGACCCAACGTCGTTTCCGATACCAACGACAGTACCCAGCGGTACAACAGTGCGTATCGACGGCTCGGATAGCATGTCAGTTATTAACGAAACTCTGAAGCAGCGCTTCGAAGAGGAGTACGAGGCAGAGGTTAACCTAGCCACGAATGGAACGGACTCTGATCTACAAGCCTTGTTGGATGGGGATATTCATTTGGCGGCCATTGGGCGATCGCTCACCGAGGAAGAGAAAGCTCAAGGCATTAAGGAATATCCCATTAGCCGGGAAAAACTGGCCATCTTTGTCGGAGCGAATAATCCCTTCAAGGGAAATCTGACGTTTGAGCAATTTGCCCAAATTTTCCGGGGTGAAATTACAGACTGGTCGCAGGTCGGCGGTGCGCCTGGCCCCATTCGCTTGGTTGACCGTCCAGAGGACAGCGATACTCGCCGCGCCCTCAGTAATTACGACGTGTTTAAGACGGCTCCCTTTGTTGCCGGAGCAACGGCAGATCCCGTAGCCGAGGATGATACCGATGCCGTTGTCCGGAACTTAGGTACGGACGGGATTGGTTATGCCGTTGTCAGTCAGGTCGAGGGGCGGGACGAGGTCACTATCCTGCCGATGCATGGCACGTTGCCAGATGATCCCCGCTATCCCTATTCCCAAGTTCGGGGCTATGCCTATACAGATGCGACGGCTCCTGCAGTTTTGGCGTTTCTCGGATTTGTGAGTTCACCAGAAGGAGATGCGGCTCTGATTGCGGCACAACAAGCAGAAGTGGCAGCGGCGGCAGGTACTCCGGCGGCTACGGACGGAACACTCGGCACAACATCCAGTGCAGAAGGTGAGGCAACTCCAGCCGCTGACTCGGAACTAACCGCAGTCCCAGCGGAAACGGGAGAGGTGATTGGGGAGCCGTCTGCAGAGACGGATGAAGCAGCAGCGGTTGCATCGTCAGGAACGTCAGACACGCAAGCGGTTCCACCCTGGTTATGGTGGCTTCTGCCCTTACTGGCACTGTTGGGATTGTTAGGCTGGTGGTTGAAGCGGAAACCTGCTGCTGGAGCGCCCCCGACTTCTCCTGCGACTCCGTTGCCCGATGCAGCGGTTCCACCTACTGGTGTTGAGGGTGCGATCGCCCCATCTCCAGATGTAGCATCACCCGCAGTTGCAGTACCTGAACCTGAACCTGTTCCCCCCGTTGTTGCTGAACCAGTAGGCCAACCTCTGAATCTCAAACCTGTTACGGCTGTGAGTGCTGCTGCCGCTGCTGCCGCTGCCGGACTAGCCGCAACTCGCGGTAATGAAAAGGAAACTCCCATCGCGGAACCAGCGGTAGAACCAGCGGTGCCATCCATTCCCCCTGTAGTAGTGGAAGAACCAATAGCTGAGCCACTGGCAGAGGCGGCGATCGCCCCTGATGCAGAGCCGGATCTCGTTCCTCCGGTGCCAAATGTGGATATTTCCCCAGCGTTGGCTGCGGGTGCTGCTGCCGTTGGTGCGGGGGCCGTGCTAGGGGCGATCGCGGATGACCACAGCCAGTCGGATGTGGAAGCCGCTAAGTTTGATGTGGGTCAAACCGATCTTTCTAGTGAGCAACTTGCTGATGTGGATAGTGGGTTACCGGATTTACCGGATGGCTATGGTGAAAGCCGGATTGTCCTGTTGCCTCGCGATCCGCAGTGGGCCTATGCTTACTGGGATATCCCGAATGAGCATCGTGAAGAACTGCGCCGCCAGGGAGGTACCCGTCTAGCCCTGCGCCTGTACGATGTGACCGATGTGGATATGGCGACCCAGAATCCGCACACGATGCAGCAGTATGATTGCGAAGAGTTTGCCCGTGACTGGTATTTGCCGATTCCGGTGAGCGATCGCGACTATATTGCCGAGATTGGTTACTTGACGCCAACGGGGGCATGGCTGACCCTGGCGCGATCGACTCCCGCCCACATTCCCCCGGTCTATCCTTCCGATTGGTACGACGAGCAGTTTCTTACCATCTCGTGGGATGAAGATCTGCGCGGCAAGACCTTTGCCGAACTGGTTCCCTCGAAGCAGAAGACTGCCATCAACAACGCGATTTACAATGCGCTGTTCGGCATGGCGCAATCCTCCGAATCCCTGCGCGTGGCTGGCTCTCTCTTTGGCTCCATGCACCAGGTTCCTGAGCAGGCGATTAGCTCCTTTGTCTTCCCATCGGGGGCTGGCATGTGGGCAGCGGCTCCAACGGCTCTACCTGGCATGAATATGTCTGGAGTAGGCATGTCTGGGGTGGGCATGATGTCCGGGGTGGGCTTCTCGGCGTCGATGCCGCCAATTCGTCCCCGCAAATTCTGGTTGGTTGCGGATGCGGAACTGATTGTTTACGGGGCAACGGAGCCGGATGCGACAGTGACGATTGGCGATCGCCCCATTCAACTCAGTCCCGATGGAACCTTCCGATTCCAAATGTCGTTCCAGGATGGTGTTTTAGACTTCCCCATTAAGGCGGTTGCGGTCGATGGTGAGCAAACTCGTTCCATCCAAATGACCTTTAGCCGCGAAACGCCGGAACGGAACACCAACACCAAGGATGAAGCGATCGAAGATTGGTTTTCGTCCTAGCAGATTGTTGTTAGTGGAAGCGTGCCCATGATCTCCCCCTCTTCTACCATGTCTGACCGTGCCGTTAAGCAGAGTGATCTACTAGGACGTTTGGTGATGAATCGCCTAACGGCTGAGGAAGTGGGCTATGTGGATCAGATCTGGTTGGACGGAAAGCGGCAGCAAGTGGTTGGGATGACCTACCGCTCTGGATTGGTCAACCTGAAGCGTCCCATGTTTTTGTGGACACAGTTAGAATCCATCGGACCGGACAGCATCGTGATTAGCTTGCCGGAAGGCGCAGTTCTGGACAGGCCGCCGGAGGAAGCGACTACCCTCATCGGTCATGAGGTGTGGACGGAAGACGGCACGAAGGCAGGCGTAATTGGCGACTATCACCTAGACCCGCAAACGGGCGCTACGGTTGATTACCTGCTGATTCGGGATGAGTGGCAAGGGATGACCAGCGGCATCTATCGTCTCCTCCCATCCGATGTGGTGAGCATGGGTCAGCATCGGATGCTGGTTACTCGCGAAGGGGTAGACTCAGCGGAACAAGTCGTTGGAGATCTGGCGCAACGGGTGAGTGAATTCTTTAAGCGCGACTATCAGCGTACCTTGCAGCATCTATCCGCTGCGGTAGGAGAAACGCAGTCCCTCGCCCAGCAGATGAAAGACAAGGCATTCAGCATGGCTGAGCAAGCGCAGAAGAAGATTAGTGGTTCTGATGTGACGTCCTCTAATGCGCTACCATCGGCTGAGCCTGACTCTGATTCGGCAACAGGTGAACTCAATGATAAGACTGACGAACCCGCCTAAGAAATTCGTCCGCTAGGGGGCTTTACTTAATCCCGATCACCATTGAATCTGGGCCGACAAGATGTTCGGCTCGGATCTCAGAGAAACCAGCCTCCTTCATCCATCCTGCACAATCCGATCCGGTGTAGTCAAAACCACCAGGAGTTTCAATCAGCATGTTGAGGCTCATTAAGAGTCCGAAGGCATTCTGCGATCGCTCATCATCAATAATCGCTTCATAGACGACCAAGGCTCCCCCCTCTGGAATGGCGTTGAAGGCTTTTGTGATCAGCATTTGCTTGGTGGGCAAGTCCCAATCGTGCAGAATATGACCCATGAGGATCACATCGGCGTTTGGTAAATCCTGTTTGAAGAAATCCCCCGGTACGAAGGACAGGCGATCGCCCACTCCATGGGTTGCGATGTAAGCCTCAAAGACGGGATCGACTTCTGGTAGATCAAACCCCATGCCTGGGAGGTGGGGATTAGGGCGGGCCATCTGAGTGGCTAAATCCCCTTGCGCCGTCCCCACATCCACAAAGGTTTTGTATTGATGCCAAGGGAAGGTTTGGGCGATCGAAGAAGTCCCGTGCCGATCGGGGATGCAGCCCTACCCGACTTTGCAGATCATCGTAGGACAGGGGGGCTGCTGCCAGTTCGGTAAACAGACCCAACTCAATCGCACTGAGTAGCGTTTTCGAGACCCAAAACCCTAAGCCCGTTTGCAAAATCTGAGCTGGAGTCGGTTGCTCACTCATGCGGCTCTCTTAACCAATGGGGTGTATGGATACATAAATTGCGGCTTTCAGTATAGCCACACTCGCTCGCTCCGCTTTAGCTGAGTAGGATTTATTCATGTGTGACGCCAAAGAGGTTTGCGATGCTCGCTCAACAAGTTGGTGCGACTCTCAATAGGGTGAAGCCATACGGATGTTTTTGTCTCATGGGGATCTTGGGTCTGCGACTCTATATGTAGAGTTCAGTTCTAAATAAGAACACGAATACCTCTATAGGTAATGGCTCAAGGATACGGTCTATTTACGCTTGTCTTTCCGGTACGACGTGATAGGCTTGCAGGATTTCGTACAGGTTCACCCCATTTTCTAATAAACACGCATGGCCACTTTGGCGCAAAATATGGGTCTTCGCATGGGGAATGTGCTGACTGAGTCGATCCGCTTCCCGGAGCGAGGGCAACAGGCGATCGCCCCGACTTGCTATCAACAATGTGGGTTGAGTAATGCGCTGATATTCAACTTCTGCAATGCCAAAGTTTTGCAAGAGGGCAATTCGCCAAATGGAACTGCGTTGGGTGACAGCATTCATGGCTCTTAGTAGGGCTTGTCGGCTTTGGGTAGAGAGACGATCGAGCGATGCCAAGAATGGTAACAGTCCTACACAGGAGGCAGGATACAGCAACTCTGGAATCCAGCGAGTGATCTGTGCTGACCAGCTCATCCAGGCATGGTGACGGAATGAAGAAGCCGGATTAATCAGAATGAGAGAGTCAAATAATTGGGGCGATCGCACAAGAGTTTTCAGCGCTAAGCATCCCCCAAAGGACTCCCCGCATAAATACACGGGGCGTTTGTTCCCTGCCAGCTCTTGCTGGACAAGCTTTGTTACCGTTTGTGCCATCTGATCCCAAGAACTCCGATCATCACGGGGCATTTGGAGGCAGCGCACATCAAACGCTTCTGCTAAATACTCGGCCTGCTGCTGTTGCAGGAGTCCAGAGCCATCCATCCCCGGTAAGAATACAAATAACGGCTGACGGGGCTGTACACCACAAGGCCGCAATAGACGAAAGCCTGCCACCTCAACGGTTGATGAAATCTGCGTCGTGGTCATGACCGTTAATCCCAATGCCCTCGTCGAAGAAGTTGATAAATTTCGGTACGGCACTGTTCCGTCAGATCCGTGACGACCGATCGCGCCTGTTTACCTTGGTAGGCTGTCCGCTGGCTTGAAGTAATCCAGATTGGTTCACCAAATAGCACACTAACATCTTGGTAGACCACGAGGGGATGCCATCCCCCCTGCGTGAAGAGAGGTTCTGATGCATCAAACCAGCTCAGCATTTGCAGAGGAAACATCGGTTGGGTTACTTCGCGATGGGGCGCGATCGCCACTGGAAGCACGCCCAAGCGTTCGACGGGCGATCGCAAGGCGAGATGGGCAAACCCGCGATGAAACGCCGTGATCTCGCGCTGTTGCGGCAGGCGGACCATGGGCTGTGCGCCCTCTGGAAAAATGCCGACAGCTTGTTGGGTCTGGAGTCTTAGCGTTGCTTGGGTAAAGAAATCGCGCTGGCGGCGATCGGGTTTGTCCAGCGGAAAGCAGCCGAGTTGCTGAATTAAGGTACTCAAAACCGGAACTTGCCCCATGTAGCGATGGCAGGCAAAACAGATATCCCGCTCCATTGCCGCCATTAACAGCATGGCATCCATAAAGCTGCGATGGTTGCTAACCACAACCAAGCTAGTATTGGCGGGAATGCGCGACTGGTAATAGAACGAAGCCTTCGTTTCCAGAGAGGCTAGAACGGTTTGAGAAAGGGAAAGGGGTGTAGTCATCGGCATCACATTTGGAATCTTGCCAGCCTCGCTACAGCAATAGTTTGATCTTAATACTACTTAATAAAGTCGTGCTATGGTCACACGGTGTAATCGGCGGTGCGATCGCCTGTGGCTGTGACGATTACACGATGGCGGCGGTGGGCTAGGATGATGAGGGCTAAGACATGAATCCATGAAAATCAACGCAGGCACACTCTACATCGTCGGAACACCGATCGGCAACCTGGAAGATATGACCGTTCGAGCGGTTCAGGTGTTGCAGCAGGTCGATCTGATCGCCGCAGAGGATACGCGCCATACAGGTAAACTGCTGCACCATTTTCAAGTAACGACGCCCCAAGTCAGCTACCACGATCACAACCGCACTCAGCGTTTACCGGAACTGATGCACCAGCTTAAACAGGGAAAGCCGATCGCCCTGGTCAGCGATGCAGGGATGCCGGGAATTTCCGATCCGGGCTATGAACTGGTGCGGGGATGTGTCGAGGCCGGAATTCCGGTGGTACCGATTCCGGGGGTGACGGCGGCGATTACGGCTTTGATTGCGTCGGGGTTGCCCAGCGATCGCTTTGTATTTGAGGGATTTCTGCCTGCGAAGTCGAAGGAACGGTGCGATCGCCTAGAGCAGCTATCAGCAGAATCACGAACGATGGTGTTTTACGAAGCCCCTCACCGATTGCTGGCGATGCTGACGGATATTGCGGCGGTGTTAGGGGGCGATCGCTCCGTGGTCTGTGCGCGGGAGTTGACCAAGCTCCACGAGGAATTTCGGCGGTGTAGGGTGAAAGAGGCGATCGCCCATTACCGTCAGCATGAACCCCAGGGCGAGTTTACGGTGGTTCTCGAAGGGGCGGCGGAGAGTGTGCCCATTCTGTCGGAATCGGCGTTGAAATCGGAACTGCAAGCCTTGATTAACCAGGGATTGTCGCGATCGCAGGCTAGCCGACAACTTGCTAAACAAACTCAGTTGTCGCGACAGCAAATCTATCAGCTTGCCCTCAGCTTAGATGCAGACGCAGCAGATCCAAACACATAGATAGCCCAGTCTTCCGACTAGGCTACTGTTCATTTCATGATGACCGCACCCCTAGGGAGTGGGCGGAGTGGTCGTTTCCGGAGTCTGCGTTTGTACCTGTGGCTGAGGGGGTTGTCCCTGGAGTAATTCTTGCTGCTGCTGCCGCAGCGTTTGAATTTCTGAACTCAGGATTGACCGCTGATCTTGCATAAACTCAGCCGTTGAGCGACTGTTTGCCAAATTTGCGCGATGATACAAATCCAAGGGGCTGCGGAGATTGCCGCCTCCGGGCGTAAAGAGATCCCTGGCATCAGACTCAGGAGTTAGAGCATCAGCGCCTGGACTGGTCTGAGCATGAGCCGGAGCAGCAACTGCCAAGAGTACGCCCGCACCGATCACGAATCCGGCGAATACAGCAATCTGCTTTACGTGCCTAGACATCGATGATGTAGAGAAGGTCATAATATTCCGCTCACTCCTACTCAAGTTGAATAGAGATTTGTTACTTAGCAATCTGACTGGCTTGTTCTTCAGACGCGCCAAGATTTTTTCTGCTCCCATCTCTTTACTACCAATTTTGGCGAAATTCGACAGGAGAGAATTTGCCCCACCTGTTAGGCCAAGGAGCGGCTGAGGCGACCGCGAATCAGCAGGAGGGCGATCGCGTCAAACACCAACAATACCAGCAGCGCCATTCCCAGTGTAACCGACCCAAACGGAGCCTCCATCACCACGCTGTTCAGCGACCAGCCACTATGAAGGTAAATGTAGCGGATTGGTTCGATCGCGTAGCTGAGCGGGTTTAACGACGCCACGATTTGTAACCAACCGGGCATAAAGGATAGGGGCGCAAGGGCAGTACTCGCAAACAGGAGAGGGAGATTCGTCACGAAAATCACGGCAATCAACTCTATGTGTCCCGGCAGCGAAAAGGCCAGTCCCAAACTTAACGCCGTAACCCCTAGCACCAGAAGCAGCACAATTCCCGCAATCAGCAGCAGTCCCAACGCACCGGGTAATCCCGATCCCAGGAACGCACTCGCCACCACAATCACAGACGTTTGAATCAAGCTGAGGGTGGCAATGAAGATGGCAGAGGCCATCACAATCGATAGTCGGGAGGCCAAGGGAGCCACCAGCAACCGATTGAGAAACCCAAACTCGCGGTCAAACATCACGGGCAATCCCGCATTCAATGCACCACCAAAGGCAGTAAACACAATAATGCCTGCCCCTAGAAACTGCCCGTAGTTCTGGCTTTCACCAAATAAGCCCTGGGGCATGTTCTGAAACAACGCACCGAACAGGACAAGCCACATCAGCGGTTGAATCACCCCGGCCACCAGGGTTGTGGGGCGACGCTGGAGTTGGATAAACAGGCGACGGGTGAGGGCAGCCGTTTCCTGAACAAATTCGCTCGAAAACAGTCCAGCAGGGGGATTCCCAAGGCTAGCAGTGCTGGACGGGGCAGAGGGAGGCATAATCATTTGACTCATGGTTCACCAAATCTCCGAGAACAGGGTGGACGAGGGGACGCAAACTAGCGCATATTCTGTTTCTTTTCGGCCTTGGGGTCACGCCGACTCGCGGCGGCAATTTCGGCGTCTAACAACGTTTGTCCGGTCGCTGCCAGATACACATCATCCAAACTAGGGCGCGACTGCGAGATCCCGAACATCGGAATCTGAGCCGCTTGCAGGGCTTCTTGCACTTGGCTCAGGGCGTTGCTTTGGGATCTGACGACCAAGTTGAGGGAATTCCCCTGAGCAGTGTTGATAATGACTTCCTGAACACAGGGCAGTGCTTCTAGCTTCGATTTAGCCGTTTCTGCTTCCTCAGCAGGCGTAAATTCGCGAATACGGAGGGTGATGCGATCGCCCCCGATTTGATCTTTCAGTTCCGACGGAGTCCCGCAGGCGATCACCGTGCCTTGATCGATAATGGCGACCCGATCCGCCAGAGCATCCACTTCTTCTAGATAATGGCTGGTCATCATAACGGTCGTTCCGTTTTCCCGCAGACGCCGCAGGAAGTCCCACACTGCCACGCGACTTTCGATGTCTAACCCGACCGTCGGTTCATCCAGCACCAGCACATCCGGGCGATGGAGCAAGCCCGATGCCAAATCCAAGCGCTTCCGAATGCCGCCGGAATAGGTGCCGCTGCGGCGATCGGCCCAGTCCCCTAGACCGAGCAGATTAATCACCTCATGGATGCGATCGCCAATCACAGTACGTGGCAGGTGATAAAGCGCCGCCTGAAGCTGGAGCAACTCGCGCCCAGTCAATACCTTATCCAGAGCAACTTCTTGAGCCACATAGCCCAAACGCTGTCGCGCCACACGGGGATTCTCCAGTACCGACACACCCGATACTTCAATCCGGCCAGCGTCCGGCGTGGCGAGGGTACACAAGCAGCGCAGTGTCGTCGTTTTGCCTGCACCATTCGGCCCCAATAGCCCAAAAATCTCTCCCGGTTCCACCTCAAAGGACACATCCTTTACTGCGTCAACCGTACCGTAGCGCTTTTGCAGCTTTTCAATGAGAACAGCAGGAGTCATAGGATCTTCGAGGATTGCCCTCACCTTCGCAACAAAACTCAATCATATTCTACCGCACGGTCTTTTCTGACAATGGGGTATCGCCTGGGGATCAAACAGCGAACGCGGTCTCGTTTAGGAGATCCGCGCCACCGTCTAATCACTTTACCGACTCTGACGCTTAGGGTAGCCTTACCTGAAGCATGGGCACTTCGCTCAGCACCGTTGTCACTTGGTCAGCTAAACCTGCCATTAGGGATTGGGTAATCGGCAAGCTGTCGATCGCCATTCCGGTACACAGCAGCATCATGTACAGAATGGAATATTTGAAGAGCGATCGCGCCATATCGCGATTGGAAGGTTCAAGCCTGAGGGTTTGGGCTTTGGCAATAAACACCCCCCCTAACAGCAGAGCCACCAGTGCATAAACCCCTCCCAGGACATGGAATGGGTAAACAAGGAGCAGCGTAAAGGGAACCAGGATGAGTGTATAAAGCCAAATTTGCTTTGCAGTCGGTTCATCACCTTTCACCACGGGCAGCATCGGGACGCCCACTTTCGCGTAGTCATCCCGAATCATCATCGCCAACGCCCAAAAATGGGGTGGCGTCCAGAGAAAGATAATGCCAAAGAAAATCCAGGCAGGCCAGCCCACTTCTCCCGTAACGGCAGCCCAACCCACCAAGGGAGGAATCGCACCCGCAGATCCTCCAATCACAATATTCTGAGTGCTGTGACGTTTGAGCCAATGGGTGTAAACCAGCACGTAGGTCACAATCCCCGA
>JACYMB010000052.1 GCA_015272205.1 Synechococcales cyanobacterium T60_A2020_003
GAGGTCTTCAAATTTCTTGCGGGTGAGTGGAATTAGCATAGGATCTCAGGCATTGCCATGGTCAGTCGTACTGAAGCACTACTATCTCTGCGTCTCGGTGCTAAATCAGCAAAAGCGTAGGGATGTCGCGAATTATTCTAGAATGGATGATGATCCCGTTGATCCCCAAGGTCGCATACCGATGGGGTAAGTGCCAAGGGCGATCGCGAGATGATCCTAGTGTAATCTTCAATCTAGAGTGTTGTAGAACGCTTTTCCGGTCAGGAGTGCCTATCGAGACGATCTATGGAACCCTGCAAGGGTTAAAGCCGAGCCAAATCAAGCAGTTGAAGCGGCTGTACCATGAGCGATTACCGGGCAATCGCGTCACGACCCCGGAGTTTGCTCAGCGGATTGCAGCGGTCAGTACAGATATTGACCAACCCGTTTGCGTGTACGTCAACCGTCGCGGACAGGTGATTCGGGTGGGAGTCGGTACCCCCCGCCAAACCCAAATTCCCCCGATGGAGCTTCCCCGCTACGGTGCAGAGCGTTTATCCGGCATTCGCTGTATTGCCACCCAGCAAAACGCCACGCCGCCCAGTGATGCCGTGTTAACCGCTATGGCACTGCAACGATTGGATGCCCTGGCGTTGCTGACCCTATCAGGAGGCGGGTTTCAGCGTCGAGGAGGGGGTTCGACAGGTTATGTGCGCGAAACCTATCTGGCTCACCTCGTCCCTGATCCAAACGCTCGCTGGAGCGTATCACCTGCCATGAGTTTAGACGTGTTGGGCGAGCAGGATTTCCTGGATCTGGCTGAAGGCTTAGAGGAAGAATTTCGACGACTGTTTACCGCGCAGCAGGTCGATACCGACCACGATCGCGTTTTGATTGTCGGTCTAGTCACCCAGGAGTACTCGGCACGGCAAGTTCAAGATATTTTGGATGAATTGGGTCGGTTAGTCGAAACGGCAGGGGGAGAGGTGTTGCAAGTCCTAAAGCAGCAGCGATCGCGCCCCCATCCCCAAACGGTCGTGGGCGAAGGGAAGGTCGAAGAGATTGCCCTTGCTGCCCAAACCCTGGGAGCCAATCTGGTGGTGTTTGATCGGGATCTATCACCTGCCCAAGTGCGGAACCTGGAAAACCGCATTGGCGTACGGGTGGTCGATCGCACCGAAGTCATTCTCGATATCTTTGCCCAACGCGCCAAGTCGGGAGCTGGGAAACTCCAGGTGGAACTGGCGCAGTTGGAATATATGATGCCTCGGCTAGCCGGACGAGGTCGCACCATGTCTCGCTTGGGTGGGGGGATCGGAACCCGTGGCCCTGGGGAAACCAAGTTAGAAACCGAACGACGAGCCATCCAACGCCGTATTTCTCGCCTCCAGCAAGAGGTAAACCAGCTTCAAGCGCATCGGGCACGCCTACGCCGACAACGACAGCACAACGATGTTCCCTCCATTGCCGTGGTGGGGTACACCAATGCTGGAAAATCTACGTTACTAAATGCCCTAACGAATGCCGAAGTATACACGGCGGATCAGCTCTTTGCTACCCTCGATCCCACCACCCGCCGCCTGACGGTTAATGATGCTGACAACAATGAACCTATATCGATCCTACTCACAGATACGGTGGGATTTATCCACGAACTACCACCGTCCCTAGTCGATGCGTTTCGCGCCACCCTGGAAGAAGTGACCGAAGCCGATGCGCTACTGCATGTGGTGGATCTGTCCCATCCAGCTTGGCAGACCCAAATCCAAGCGGTGATGCAGATTCTGACGCAAATGCCGATTACGCCAGGGCCGATTCTACTAGCCTTTAACAAACTAGATCAGGTGGATAGCGATACCTTAGCGATCGCCCAAGAGGAATATCCTCAGGCTGTCTTTATCTCAGCCCGCGATCGCCTGGGACTGGAAACTCTACGCCAACGATTAGCGTTATTGGTGGACTATGCGACAGCAAACTCAACAACTGCGAGCTGATATCCAACAACAGCAGCAGGATGCTGAACTCATCCTCCAACAAGCGGATCCGCTCAACATTACCACCGATGCCATCATCGTTCAAGACCTGGATTGGAACATCCGCTTTTGGAATAAGGGAGCAGAGCGCATGTATGGCTGGCGAGCCGAAGAAGCCTGTCACCCAGAGGTATCCCTCTTGATGAGCCCGTCCCCTTCTCCCGACTTGGACATGGCGAAACAGATTGCTTTAGAAAAAGGAGCATGGCAAGGGGAATTGAAAAAGTGGACTAAGTCAGGGCAGGAGCTGACCGTTTCCATCCGTTGGGATTTAGTGCGGGACAAAGACGGGCATCCTCAGTCCATCTTGTGTGTAGAGACGGACATCACCGAGCTAAAAGGGATTGAACAATCGTTGCAGACCAGTCAGACGCTTTATGAATCCCTGGTTAACTCCCTTCCGGTCAATCTCTACCGCATTGACTTAGAGGGACGTGTTACGTTTGTTAATCAAGTTTTGCAGCAATCGCTTGGGGTACCTGAAGATGCGGTAATTGGTAAGACGTCTGGCGTTGCTGATTCCAGGTATGAACTGATGGCTGCAATGACTGGAATCTCGTTCAGTTTTTAGCGAATTCATACCGCTATTCAGCAACGCCCAAAATACGAGCACGGGTGAGTTTACGAGCGGCGTGTTTACCTGTTCTCAACAGGGTTTCTAACTCTCGAACTTCTGTATCTGTCAAATTGACGATGTATCGCTTCTGACTCATATTTAACTCTCTGGGTTTGAGTCAGTTTATCAGAAGTGTCGCCACTAGGCATAGTTCGATTGGCGAACTACTAGTGACAGCGTCTCTAGAATGGCACTTTCTCAAGCTGAATGAGCCCTAGAGATTGGGATCCAAGCTATAGCTACCGTACAGGCAACAAATAGTCATCTGCGGCTCCATAATTTACATTCCAGCCTATGTCCCTTAGAGCCGCAATGGTCATTTGGCTCACGAGTCCATTTGGAGGGCCTGCAGAGGCATTCAAGGCTTCGTTCGGAAAATCAATATAGTCCCAGTATTCCTTGCCAATCATCGGAATTGCCGTTTGCCTGTAGGTGCCTAACAATTCACCATAGGCCCAGCCTGCATGGGATTTGGCTTTGTACGTTGACGTTGCTGAATCAAAAAATCCAGAGTTTACCGATACCAATCCTAAAATATAGGCCATCTCGTGAATTGCAATGCGGCGGTTGATGCTGATTTGATTCACAGAGTCGTTATCGTAGGTAATCGTTCCAGCCACAGGAAACACATGGCCGTTTTTATCTTTCTCTAAGTCTTGGCGTTGTTGCATGAAAGAGGGGTTGCGGGCAGGAGAGGCATGGTAAATTTCAGTTATCACAGGCTTTGTTGCATGATTAGAAGGATGATCAGGCTCACCTTGAGGTCGTCCGGGTATTAAGCTTCGACTTTGTAGCTATCGGGTTTAGCGATCTGAATCATGCGGTTGAGCGCAACACATTTGATGAACAATTCCACGGCTTGATTGTCAAATTGACGTGCACTGAGATTGCCCCCAAAAATAGTCTTAAAGCGGAACATGGTAGTTTCAGCAATCGAACGACGATGATAGC
>JACYMB010000053.1 GCA_015272205.1 Synechococcales cyanobacterium T60_A2020_003
ACTCACGCGCCTCTCATCCCGACGCTGACCTTTCAGGTACATCGCGGGGCTTCCCGTCTAAAAGCTAAACAGGACAGGCATAATAATTTCTGAAATTTCAGCGACAAATCCAATGCTGAAAATCCGTGTTGGAGCAAAGTGGCGTTTTTTCTGCCCATGACCCAGGCGAAACCCCCAAAAAACATATAACCCTGGCATTACTGCCAGGGCGCCTTAGAAATAGTTGATTAGCATAAGTCGTTACAGGACTATACTACGCAACGTTTCGTAAACGGAGAATAAACTCCGCTTAAAATCTGGATAAAGAAAAGCGTATAAAGCGTAGAACTACTGAAAATATTAGGTTTGGGCGATCGCTCTCCACCACAGGATTGACTTAAAGGCTGGGCATCGGTGTTTGGTATGCCTCTTTCAGTTCATTCAAGGTTCTGGAAATTTGACTGCCCAAAACGACCGAGAGCAGCAGCATGTACATCACCAACGAGAACCACAGCAAATGATTATTCTGGGTATACCAGGCTGTTGCTGCAAGGGGCATAAATCCGCCCCCAAAGGCGATCAGAACAGAGTTACGCAAAAGCGTGCTTTCCTTGAGGCCAATGAAATACCCTTCAAACATGAAGGCAATCGTGGTGGTTTCGAGCAAGGGCAGAAGCCAAATGGTGTAGTCCGTTAGCCCACGATTAACATCGGCATGGCTGGTCAATAAACCAAAGAGCAGATCGGGTCTCAGAATGGCGATCGCCGCAATACTTAGGGCAATTGGTACCGTCGTACAAAGGGCAACAATTAGCACGGGAGCCAGTTGGGCGATCGCCCCCTTGCTTTTGAAATTACCAATGAGGGTCTGGGCGGTCATGCCGACCCCCTGAACGGTGAACTGGCTCAGCAAGGCAATTTGCAGCAGTAAACCATTTTGAGCCAGGGTCATGGTGCCCATCGTAGAACTAATGTTCGTAAAGATGGAGTAGGTTGAGATCAGCACTAAAAAACGAATCATAATATTGCCCTTCAGCACTACCGTATCCTTCAAAGCCTGCCGATCCCACACCGTTGCGATCGCCGCCGGAACGGCACTCCAGGGAATCGTAACCGCCACCGCAATCAGCCCCACGACCAAGGCTAAATACTGGCTTAAGGCTGTGGCTAACCCCGCCCCCGAACTGGCCCAGCCCCAGCGGATAATCATGAGGTAATCCAGCAGCACGTTTGCGCCATTGCCAATTAACGACAGCAGCAGCACCTTACCGTTCATTTCGCGTCCGAGAAACCAGCCGAATAGCACAAAGTTAAGCAACACCGCAGGCGCACCCCAGATGCGGGCATAGAAATACTCCACCCCCGACGATTCCACTTCCGATGCGCCGCTGAGCAGAAAAAATCCGGCTTTTTGGAGCGGGTATTGAATCAGCAAGATAACGACGCTAATGCCTAACGCAATCAGCCCATTGCGGAGCAAGGCTTGCACCGTAGCGGTTTGATCCTCTGCGCCTACCGCCTGAGCCGTAATCGCGTTGGTGCTAGTGCGTATAAACTTCAGCACTCGGTAAATATAGTCGAACAAAATGGACGCTAGGATGACTCCGGCCAGGTGGCGAATATCGTTTAAGTGGCCGAGAAACGCTGCATCAACTAAGCCCGCCAAGGGAACCATCATGTTTGATAAAACACTAACGCTAGCGAGCCGATAAAACCGAGCTAGAAAGTTGTACTCACGGGGAAGTGCGATCGCCATTACCGTACCTTAGATCTTGGGCTAACACCGTTTACCTGTCCTTCCCTATATATCTTGCAAAGCCGCGTGATACGAGGATGAGACAGCTAAGAATTCTATTTATTGAAGATACCGCACTTATCCCTACAGATGATCCCCAGTGGTGATCGTGCTACGGATTTAGGACGCAGGGGCGATCGCTCCCTTGCTGACTACACTGCATTGCGAAGCATGTCTAAATCAGCACTACAAATGGCCTTCACGTTTCGCGTAATTTTTTCAATATCCCAATTCCACCATTACAACCGAAGCAATTCTTGAATGGTGGCGTCGTCAAATCGTTTCCGAATTTCGGAGGCCGGATTGCCACCCACGATCGAGTATGGCTCTACGTCGCGGGTGACCACCGATGCCGAGGCAATGATGGCTCCATCCCCATTATGAATTCCGGGCATAATCAGCACCCCGTACTCAATCCAGACGTCATTGCCAATCACGGTATCTCCCTTATCCGGCCACGCATCGGGCATGGCGACCTCCCATCCCTGCCTAAAGACTGAAAAGGGGTAGGTCGTAAACCAGTCTGTGCGGTGATTCCCGCCGTTCATAATGAACTTCGTCTGAGCGGCGATCGCACAAAACTTTCCAATGATCAGTTTGTCCCCTTGAAAGTCAAAGTGATACAACACATTGCGTTCAAAATTCTCAACGCCGTCTGGATCATCGTAGTAGGTGTAATCTCCGACCACAATATTGGGGTTCCGAATGATGGGTTTAAGATACGCTAAGTGTGATTGCTGGGGCAAGGGATTAGGGATGTTTGGAGAAGGGCCAAATGACATACCAATTCAGTTCATTAAATGAAGACATAATCAACATATCATTTACATTCGAACATCCACTAAAAAGCTAGTTCAAATAAGACAGATATTGAAAAAATAGCTCAAATAAGACCCTTTAAGAAGGTGCTTTCAACAGCCTAGTTTGAGTTGTAAATGAATACAGATCTCCCTAAATAGGCACTCCAAAATTGAAAGCTCAGGCTCGGGACTCCTGGCCTAAGTCCCTTCTTAAATTGATCCATCCCTCATGGCTCGCCTTACCATGAGCTTTAAAGTCAAGATATCCAAAAATTCCTCATTTTAACTCTTTAGATATTTAGGAACCTTGCACAATGCTACTTTATGGATGTATTTCTTAACGTGTAGATGTAATGATTTACTTTGAAATGTAAACGATCATGTTTCACAAGCACTGATCAGCTTCAAGCATAGGGAATAATTTAAATAGATATTCGGCGATTATACATAGACTGCAACTCACCATCCGATGCCCATGATTACGCTTCCTGCTTCTATCTCTCCACCAATGTCCTATATCGAGCGTGAGTATATTACGATTTCGCCCGATGTATCACTGAGTACTGCGATCGCCACGCTCACTCGTTCTCCCCGGTGCGTAGTTCCCTATGATCAAGAACCGGAAAAACCTCCTCAATCTCCGGTCTCCCCAACGCAAACCTGTATTCTAGTCGTCAATGCAGAGCAGCAGTTGATTGGACTCTTAACCGAACGCGATATCGTTCGATTCGTTGCACGGCAAATTGATCTAGAAACGGTGCTTATTAGCGAGGTCATGACCCGCAACGTCATTACGCATCCGGAAGCAGAGCCAACCGATCCAGTCAGCCTCATTCACCAGATGCGGCATCATCGGATTCGTCATCTCCCTGTTGTTGATCCGCAGAATCGTCCAACCGGAATTATCACTCCGTCTAGCATTCGCGCTACGTTGCAACCTGCCGATTTGCTGAAATGGCGTTTAGTGGAAGAGGCCATGAGCACTCGTCTAATTCACGCGTTACCGTCAGCCTCTGTTGCTCAAATTGCTCAGCAGATGGCCGACGAGCGGGTGAGCTGCGTGGTGATTGCAGAACCAACGGACATAGGAGCGCTCCTGCCCCTCGGCATTGTGACCGAGCACGACATCGTGCAGTTTCAGTTGCTTCAACTCTCGTTAGATCTAACGGCAGAAGCGGTCATGAGTGCGCCCTTGTTTACCGTATCAGCCCATATATCGGTATGGACTGCACACCAGACGATGCAAACGTATCACGTCCGCAGGCTTGGGGTTACGAACTCCAAGGGTGAACTCGTCGGCATTCTCACCCAAACCAGCATTTTGCAATCTGTGGATGTGGCCGAACTCCATCAAGTCATTTCAAGTCTTCAAAAACGAGTTCAGGTTCTTCAACAGGAGAATATAAAGCTTTTAGAGCAAATTAACCAGGATTTGCAGGTGCAAATTGATGAGCAGTCGGGCCGACTCGCCACTCAGTTAGACCGGGAAACGGTGCTGCTCGACATTGCACTACGCATTCGGTCGTCTCTGGATTTGGACACAATTTTGCAAACCACCGTCCAGGAAGTGCGCGATCGCCTTCAGAGTAATCGCGTTGTCATTGCTCGGTTTCATCGACCTGGGCAAGGATCCACCGATTGGCGAGCCCAGGTTGTGGTGGAAGCGGTTGAAAATCCCCAGTGGTCACTGCTAGGTCAAGTGCTGCACAATGATTGCCTGGAAGAAGATTGGCTCCTCGCCTACCGGGAGAATCAGAACGAAACGTTACGCTTCTCTCACCCAGTAGCTTCCAGTGTTTGTAGCGATATGCCTAACAACGGCGTTCAGGCACGGGCCAGCCTTTCGGTGCCCATTTGGGTTGATCACACGCTATGGGGCATCTTAGTCGCTCACCAAGTCACAGCATGTCGAATTTGGAAACCGGATGAACAGCAGTTTCTTGAACAACTGGCGGTGCATGTGGCGATCGCCATCCGCCAAGCTACCTTGCTTGAACAAGTCCAAAAGTCCAGAGCCGACCTTGAAGCGAGAGTCATGGAGCGCACCGACCAGCTTCAGCAGGAATTAGCCGAACGGGAACGCGTTGAAGCGAGTCTCCGAGAAAGTGAAGAACGATTCCAAGCCTTTATGAACCACGCGCCCATGCTGTCTTGGATTACCGACCGCAATGGAGTCATGATCTACGCCAACGCGGCGTGGATGGAGTTTGTCGGCACCACCCCAGAAACCACCCTTGGAAACTCCATCCGAGACCTGATCCCAGCGGCGATCGCTGACGAGTATTTAGCCAATAATCAACAGGTGATTGAAACAGGGAAGGCGATTGAGGTCATTGAACCAAGAATTCGGCAAGATGGGTCTCAGCGCCAGTACCTCATTCGGAAATTTCCAATTCAACTCCACCAACACCAGCATGAAACCTGGATTGGAGGCATCGGGCTAGATATCACCGAACGCCTTGAGTCAGACCTTAAACTGCGAACTAGTGAAGAAAACTTTCGCCAGTTGGCCGAAAATCCAATGGTTGTCATTATTGGCACTAGTCGATCCCCCCTAGCCCCCCTACCCTTCGGGAAGCCGCTTTGCGTCTATAAAAAGGGGGGGACTGGCTCGAAAGGCCCCTGTTTAAGGGGGATTTAGGGGGATCTACAGCGCTTTGATCCATGACAGGTAACCTTATTAAACATCCTCTAAGTTGCATCATCTTAAATAATTGCCTTAAATACAGAGATCTGAATTCCCTCCGCTCACGTTCAAGATGGCTTTAAGAGCCTGAGTCTGAGACATGACACTTCAATACTTCAATCCAGAAGAATTTCTAATTTTGGTGGTGGATGACCATGCCGACAACCTCAAGGTGCTGCGAATTATCTTAGAAATTGCTGGCTATCGGTTAACCTTTGCTCGCAGCGGCACCCAAGCTTTAGACCGTATCCACACCCTGCGCCCAGATTTAATTCTTCTAGATCTGGTGATGCCCGATATTGATGGGCTAGAGGTTTGTAAACGACTGCAAGAGACACCGGAGTGCGCCGCGATTCCCATTATTTTTATTACGGCCAGTGACGAAATTGAGCACCTCGTTAAAGCCTTTGCCGCAGGCGCAGTGGATTACATTACCAAGCCCTTTAGCCAACCGGAATTACTGGCACGGGTGCGAACCCATTTGGAACTGAAGCTTTTGCGCGATCGCGCCCTGCGTCAGTTTGAACAGGAACGCATCGTTAGCTCCATCACCCATGGGATTCACCATTCACTCAACCTAGCGACAGTTTTACAAACAGCGGTGTCGGAACTGCTACCTTTTCTCAACGCGGATCGGGTTTTAATCGGTCAATTTACCGATGATCGATGTTACTGCCTTGCAGAAGAGCTGACACTAGCGGCGGGCGATCGCCTCCTCAAAACTGACCTCCCCCTTCAGAAGATACCGCTCCAGTCCGTGCAGTTCCAGCAATGGAGTATGGATGCAGCGATGCCAGAGAACTGGTCTGACAGTCATCGCGACTGGATGGCGCAGTATCAGGTTAAGGCGGCGCTGGTGGTTCCGATTGTTCAAGAGCAACAGATTTGGGGCGTATTACTGGTTCACTACCACCAGGAACACGCTTGGGCAAATGATGAAATGGCCGTGCTGCTGCGTATTGTCGATCAGTTGGCGATCGCCATTCAGCATTCCACTCTCCATGAACAGCTTCAAAACGCTAATCGTATGCTGCAACAAGTCGCCAATACAGACGGGCTCACCCAGCTTGCGAATCGTCGTCACTTTGATGAATATTTTGCCCAGGAATGGGCGCGATCGCAGCGAGAAGATGCATTGCTGTCGTTTCTCCTATGCGACATTGATTATTTCAAACAATACAACGATCACTATGGCCATCCTCAAGGAGACTGGTGTTTACAGCAGGTTGCCCAGGTTATCTCCAGCGTCATCAATCGCCCCGCCGATCTCGTCGCTCGCTATGGGGGAGAAGAATTTGCAGTGCTGCTTCCCCAGACAGGTATCGAAGGCGCTACCCGTGTTGCCCAAAATATTCAACAGGCCATTGACGACCTTAAGATTCCCCACGACGCATCTGCAATCGGTCATATCCTGACCCTCAGTATCGGTATCGCCAGTGTTCATGCGTCGAAGCACCTCTGTCCTCAAGACTTAATTGAGTCGGCTGACCACGCGCTATACGAAGCCAAATCGGGCGGACGCAATCGTTATGTTGTAGGCAGTTGTACGTATCCGCGTCCCTCCGTTCGCTCGACCATGATCTCAGCCGCTAAGAGCCTAAATTTACCGTCCTAAGATTGGGATAAGTAGGTGACCCTAATTAAATGTAGGATGTGTTAGGCGTAGCCGTAACGCATCAAATCCTTTGACAGCATGGGTTACGCTATGCTAACCCATCCTACGAAGAGCTTTATTTATTTACGACTATCTACTTACCCCTGAAAAGAGCGATCGTCTCAGGGTAGGGTAGATATGGAGTATTGAACGAGAGCACAGGCGACGTAGACGTTGGTGGAAACCGTAGACAAGTTTGGATTTATCGCAGAGCAGTTGGCCCAGCGGCGTCAGGCTCATTTATTGCGAACCGTACAACCGTTTGACCCCCAAGGGGCTGTGGTTGGCAAACGAGGGGATAGCTTAAGGCATGGCAGCGCTAACCGCGAGATCGTCAACTTTAGCTCGAATGATTATTTGGGGTTGTCAAAGCATCCTCGGCTGATTGCGGTTGCTCAGGACTATATGCAGCGCTATGGAACCAGTGCCGCCGCCTCGCGATTGGTCACGGGAACCTATCCGATTCACCAACAGCTTGAACAACAATTAGCCATTGCCTTGGGGGTAGAGTCTGGACTCCTGTTTAGCTCTGGATTTCAGGCCAACTCCACCATTTTGCCTGCCCTAGTGGATTCATCATCGGTGGTGGTGTGCGATCGCCAAATCCATAACAGTATGGTGCAAGGAATTTTAGCCAGTCGGGCACGGTTTATTCGCTATCGCCACAACGACCTTGCTCATTTAGAACAGGTACTTCAAACGGTATCCCAACGGGACTACAACCGCATTCTCATCGCCTCGGAAACAGTGTTTAGTATGGATGGCGATCGCACTGATGTCGATGCCCTGGCTGATTTAGCCCATCACTACAATGCCATTTTGTATCTGGACGATGCTCACGCCTTGGGTGTCCTTGGCAAGGATGGTCTAGGACTGGCCGCCCACCATCCAGGGGTGGATATTCTGATTGGCACCTTTGGGAAAGCCTTTGGTGCCTTTGGTGCGTTTGTGGGCTGTTCGCAGACCGTGCGGGATTATTTGATGAACTACTGTCCTGGATTCATCTACACCACGGCCTTACCCCCCGCTGTAATTGGAGCTATTTCGGCAGCGCTGGAGTTGATTCCGATCCTAGAGGGCGATCGCCAACGCCTGAGCCAGAACGCAGAACAGCTTCGCACAGGTCTACATGCCATCGGTGGCGATACCGGAACCTCCAGTTCGCAAATTGTGCCGCTGATTATTGGGGATGAGGCCATAACCTTACACCTTGCTCACTGGCTAGACCAGCGCGGTTTGCTTGCCACCGCTATCCGTCCTCCCACTGTTGCCAAGGGGACGGCTCGGATTCGCTTTGCCTTATCCAGTCACCATACCCCTGATCAGATTGATACCTTAGTTCACGCAATTCGCGATTGGCAAACTCATGACACAACAAATTGAGGCGATCGCCTACCACGGCTGGGGATACGATCAGACGGCCTGGATAGAGTGGAAAACGGTCTTTGCGGATCAAAATATTGCGTTTGCGGCCTTTGATCGGGGATATTTCGGGGATGGGTTTACCCCTCAGTTTTCAGAACAGGCGTTTAAGCTGCTTTTCGTCCATTCCTACGGACTGCATCTTTGTCCCCAGGAACAGCTACAAATGGCGGATTTACTGGTCATTTTCAGCAGCTTTCTCACGTTTCACCCAGAGCCAGAGCAGCTGAAGCGGCGATCGCAGCGAGTCTTGCAGCGTATGGTGGATGAGTTTAAGGTCAATCCCATAGAGGTGCTGACAACATTCAAAATCAACAGCAGCGATCCGTCTACCGAGTGTCCGACAAACGTTAATCACGACCTGCTTCTTCGAGATCTTAAACACTTAGGAAGCACTCAGCTTGATCCATCTATCGTTCAATCCATCCCCAAAATTCTGGTGTTTCATGGAGACAGCGATCGCATTGTACCTGTAGACCAAGGACGCTGCTTCGTTAGTCAGATAGCCTCCGACGCGGATTATATCGAGGTTGCGGGTGCTGGTCACGCGCTACCGTTCACCCACCTCACCGAATGCTGGGCAACCGTAAACGCCCATCTCCCGTTTCGGGACGATCCGGAGTGAATCTGCTATGCTGGACGATGGCACTCTCTGTTCTGTACCTTGTCCTGTGTCAGCGTCTATCCCTGCTGTTGATAAAGATCGGCTTGCCGCAACCTTTGGCAAGGCTGCCCCTTGTTATGATGATTGCGCCATCGTGCAACGTCACTGTGCCGCCGAGTTAGTGTCCATTTTGCGAAATGCTAAACTTGCTCTCCCGGAAGGCACCATTTTAGAGTTGGGCTGCGGTACAGGGTTTGTGACCCGCGAGTTGGTGAATGCATTTCCAGATCGGACACTGGAAATCACCGATTTATCGGCTGAAATGCTGACCTATTGCCAAGCGCAAATCTCTCCGCTTAGACATCCATCCATCTATTTTCAACAGCTAGATGGCGAAATGCTGGCTACGGAACGGCAGTACGCGGCGATCGCCAGTGGCTTTGTAGTGCAGTGGTTTGATGATGTGGAACGGAGCCTGAAACGCCTGAGTCGTGCGCTTGTACCGGGTGGAATGCTAGTCTCCTCTTTCCCGACCAGCCAGAGTTTTCCAGAGTGGAAACAGATTTGTGAAGCGGTCAACCTGCCCTTTACGGGAAACCCTATGCCAGAAGTCGATTCTCTGTGTGAGCACCTGAGCCGTGATGGTTTGGCATGCCGTTACCAAGAGCGGTGGATGTCTACAGCCCACAACCGAGCGATCGATTTTTTCAAGGATCTGAAGTCGATTGGTGCAGACATGGGGCGATCGCCCTACACCCTCAGTTTAAAGCAGTTTCGGCAACTGATGGATGCCTGGGATGCTCAATCTTTACCAGCTATCCGCGTAAGCTATCACATTGCCTTCCTGATCACCCAGCGCCTTTGAATCCCAACGGTCTGCAGGATAGATTCGCATTATGTAAATGTAATCCATTCCATAGAGCACTGGACATTGTAGCGGAGCAAAACTCCACGGTAGACTCTTGACGCACTCAACGATACCCCTGTCCCTATGACTTCTTTTCAATTTCCGTCCCAATTTTTCATCACGGCCACCGATACTAATGTGGGGAAAAGCGTGGTTTCCGCGCTCCTAACCCTAGGACTGAACGGCACCTACTGGAAACCTGTTCAATCTGGACTTGATCCCATCTCTGACACTGACTACGTCCGCAACGTGACCCAGTTGGATGCCTCCCACTTTCTCCCCGAACGGTTTCGGTTAACGCAACCCCTTTCGCCCCATCTAGCTGCCCGTTTGGATGGTGTAGAGATTCATCTATCGGATTTTTCCCTGCCGGAATCGGTGCCCCATTCTCCACTGATCGTAGAAGGAGCGGGTGGTCTACTCGTACCTCTGAACAGTCAAGACCTCATGATCGATCTCATCAAACATCTGGGACTTCCGGTTTGCCTGGTCACAGGCACTCAGTTAGGCACCATTAACCACACGCTGCTCTCTATTCGTCAGTTGCAGCAGGCTAATATTCCCATCCTAGGCGTGATTATGAATGGGCCTAAAAATCTTGAAAACAAAAAGGCGATCGCTCATTTTGGCAATGTTTCGATCTTAGCTGAACTAGAGCCGTTGGCAGACGTCAATCCCTCGACTCTTAAAGCTAGCTTTGAGCAGTTATTTTGATCCTTCTGATCACGAACTAAGATAATTAGCGCCTCTAAACTCGCTAGGGGCGCTAACTATATTGCTGATGGATTGATAGGGTATCAGTGAGTTTGATTATGAAATAACTGAAGCGCTAGGTGCAGCGCTTTGTGGACTTAATTGAGGTGCCTGAGGCATCTTGAAAAAGAAGGTCACCACAATACTAATCAGAGAGAGGACAACAGCTCCAGCTAGGAAACCAACGATCTTATCTTGTCCAATCTGAGTCGCCTTGTGCAGTTCTAAATGTTGAACGCGCTGTAGAAGAGTTTCAATATCCTGATCATGCTCCTGAAGCTGATACTTCTGTAAACGGGCTTCTGAAACAGCGTTTTGACAGAAGCTGGCAAGCGGATCTGTAGAGTGATCAGGCAAGCCTGCTTGGGACGGGATTTGGAAATTGTTGTTGGAAATAGTCATCGTAGTACACACCTGAAAATGAGACCTTGGGTTTAGACTTTCATTTCGAAAGCTTGATTGATTACAAGGCTAATAGATTTACTAGATAGTTGGCAAGCCAATTTAATGGAAATCGAGTAAAATTTCAGGATATTTTTTTAAGCCCGCAATGAAGAAAGGCGATTTCTTAGAATGTCAATTAAGATAACAACCGTTAAAATACGTAATTTTTATATTTCGGAATCTAATCTCGTTGTGTCTCTCGTTTTTATTACGGACTTTAGCAATTTTATCAGGAGTAAATTTCGAATCACTAATTGATCCATAAATCCGAGTAACTACGTTATTGATTTCGCATCCGGTACGATACATTGTGTAAATAACGGTTCTGCAAGGCTTGCCACTGCTCAGGCAGACCTAGCTTAGGTCATAGATAGAATATCTTGATTTCGTTTTCGATGATTGTAGTGGTGTGAACTGAAGGATTATCGGGTTCTCAGATATGTAGGTATGGATTAATTGCTGAAACAGGTCATCTTAATTGCAGAACCTATCTAGCTTTAATCCTCAGGAGTTTGAAATATCCCTGTTTGACATGCCACCTTACTACCTGAGTGGACGACACCCAACACCTTGAATATTCAAGGCTTCATCTAGATTTGGGGTAAGTAACGTCATTCGAACGTTGTTGCTGTATGTCGAACTATCGTCACCATAGGATGCATTATGACTTTCCCTGATAGCTACAACCCATTAGAAACCATGGAAAAACTATTACCTATAGTTGCCAATAGTTTAGAACTGAATTCTCAAGATGTTATGCAAATGATTGCACGTGAGATTTCACCAGCAACCTTACGGCAATCGTCTCTTGAGCGTATGCAAGGGCTGCTCACCCGGATAGAACAATTGCTCACAACTTCATACGGCAACGTTGTCTAAACTTTTTTCAGCTATTGCCTTGACGCTATGAGCCTCGCACAGCGGGGCTTTTTAAGTCTTTACAGAATATTTGTTGCCCCCTGTCTGCCCCCAATCAGGGTTGGTATTGCAGAATGGGCTTGATAGGATTGGGGCATCCATTGACTCAAACCTATGATTCCTGCCCGTCGAACCTATGCCTTGTTAATTGGTATTACGGCGATCGCCCTTAGCCTTACTGCCTTTACTCCCCCGTCTGCTCTGGGCAGCGCTCGATGGCTGACATTAGGGATAGATGGCATTATCGTTGCGCTGATGCTGATGGACTGGCTGAAGGTGCGATCGCACGCCGTTGTCATTACCCGTGAACTTGCCCCGAAACTCTCCATTGGGCGCGATAATCCCGTAACCCTTACGATCAAGACAGACAATCATCCGTCTACGCTACAAATTCGCGATCGCACCCCCTCCAGTATTCCTGCTACTCCTCCCCAATTTGACCTCACTCTTCCCCCTTACCACACCGAAACCCTAACCTACACGGTTCATCCCACCCAACGGGGCGAATACGACTGGAAGGCGATCGACGTCCGCCAACGGGGAGCTTGGGGACTGGCGTGGCATCAGTGGAGCATTCCCCTACCCCAAACTACAGCCGTATATCCCGACCTCATCGGACTGCGATCGCTCTCTATCAAGCTCACCTTACAGAGCAGCGGGAATATCCGACGGGCGCGGCGTCTGGGTACGGGAACCGAATTTGCCGAGTTGCGAGACTACAGCACAGGTGACGATCCCCGCTTCATCGACTGGAACGCCACAGCGCGGCGCGGACGGCCTTTGATCCGAGTTCTGGAACCCGAACAGGAGCAAACCCTGATTATCCTGCTCGATCGGGGACGGTTGATGACCGCTCAGGTGAATGGCCTTGCTCGCTTTGATTGGGGCTTAAATGCTACCTTGGCCTTAGCTCTAGCGGGACTCAATCGGGGCGATCGCGTCGGGGTAGGCGTATTTGACCGCACCCTTCACACCTGGGTTCCACCGGAACGAGGGCAAACTCACCTCTCCACCCTCATCGAACGACTGACGCCGATTCAACCCGTCCTCTTGGAACCAGACTACGTCAACGCCGTTTCCCAAACCACCAAACAGCAAACCCGCCGCGCCCTCGTGGTCATCATCACCGACATCGTAGATAAAACCGCATCTTCGGAATTACTGACGGCTCTGGGACAATTAGCGCCCCGCTACCTTCCCTTTTGTGTCACCCTCCGCGATCCGCAGGTAGACGCTCAAGCGCACACCCCCACGACAGAGGTTGAATCCGCCTATAAACGAGCCGTTGCCCTTGATCTGTTAGCCCAACGCCAGCTTGCCTTTGCGTTGCTGCACCAGAAAAGCGTGCTTGTGCTGGATGCGCCTGCCCATTTGGTGAGTGATCAATTGGTCGATCGTTACCTCCAACTCAAAGCCCGCAGTCAGTTGTAATTGTTGGCATCCTTCATTCCCAACGCTCCCCAATTTTCGCTAAGCTAGGCAAGGCAAACAGCGAGGCAAAACAGACGTGGAACCGATTCAAGTTATTGGGGGTGGATTAGCTGGAACCGAAGCCGCATGGCAAATTGCCCAGGCGGGAGTTCCGGTGGTTCTGCACGAAATGCGTCCTGTGAAAACCAGTCCTGCTCACCATACAGAACACCTAGCTGAATTGGTGTGCAGTAATTCCTTTGGTGCCCAAAGCAGCGATCGCGCTTCTGGCCTGTTGCATGAAGAACTGCGTCGTCTGGGTTCTGTAATCATTGGTAAAGCTGACGAACACGCGGTTCCTGCGGGGGGAGCCTTAGCCGTTGATCGGGCCGTATTTAGCCAAACTCTCACGGAAACCTTAGCAGCCCATCCCCTCATTGATCTCCGTCGGGGTAACGTGCGCGAAATTCCTAAAACGGGCATCGTTGTGTTAGCGACAGGCCCCCTCACCAGTCCCGAACTGACTCAAGATCTCCAGCAATTCACCGGATTGGAGTATATGAGCTTCTTTGATGCGGCGAGTCCCATCGTGGTCGGTGAAAGTATTAACAGAGACATTGCTTTTCTGGCCTCTCGCTACGATCGCGGCGAGGCGGCCTACCTCAACTGTCCAATGAACAAAGACCAGTATCTCCAATTCTGGCACGCGCTGTGTGAGGCAGAACAGGCAGAGCTAAAGGACTTTGAGCAGGAAAGCGCTAAGTTCTTTGAAGGCTGTTTGCCAATTGAGCAAATGGCGCGGCGCGGCGAAGATACGATGCGCTATGGCCCTCTCAAACCTGTAGGTCTTTTTGATGAGCGTCATGGAGACTTTCGTGCCCCCGAAAACCAAGTTCACCGCCCCTATGCCGTGGTGCAACTCCGGCAGGAAGACAAAGCAGGACAACTTTGGAATATGGTCGGGTTTCAAACTAATTTGCGCTGGGGTGAGCAAAAGCGAGTCTTTCGAATGATTCCGGGGTTAGAAGAGGCCGAGTTTGTGCGCATGGGCGTGATGCACCGCAATACCTTCATCAACGCACCGGAACTTTTGAAAGCGACGCTGCAATTCAAAAAACGGTCTACGCTCCTTGCCGCAGGACAATTGATTGGGACAGAAGGCTACACGGCAGCGGCGGCGGGAGGTTGGCTGGCTGGCACTAATGCGGCACGAGTGGCTCTCGGCAAAGATCCCGTGATTTTGCCCACGACCACGATGTTAGGAGCACTGGTAGACTTCATCAGTTCCGCTTCTCCCAAACATTTCCAGCCCATGCCCCCAAACTTTGGGATTTTGCCGGAGTTGCCCAAACGGATTCGCAATAAACGGGAACGATACGGTCGCTATCGCGATCGCGCCTTTGCGGATTTGCAAACCTGGAGTCGTCAGCAAAATATTACGCTTCAGAAGTCTGAACTGGATGTGTCGTCGGTCTCTGCCTAGGGCTGTAGATAGACATCATTAGGTTGGAAATTGAGGTTGGAAATGGCCTTCACAGCGGCGAGCGATCGGACATCCGTTCCTCAACCATTTTCTCTAGATCCCGGAGGTTCGTAATCAGACTAACGCCTGCCGTTGTATTGGACAGCCATCGTCCGAAGGCCGCAATAGGCCGCCCGATTGTACGCTGAAGCACCTGCAACACGACCCATCCCAACAGGCCACAGGTTGCCGCCTGCCCCACGGTGAGGTTCAACGTGGAGGTCATACCGACCAGAAATGCGAGGAAGCTCCAGATGGACAGCAAAATCGAAATGGGAACACCGAAATAGGGTAGAGCGACTAGAACCTCCAACAGTTGAGGGGCATAGGCGAGTCCTAGGGTTCGGGCTAGATCGAAGGGTGAAATATCTTGACGAAAAATCGTTTGATAGACAGTCCATGTACTCTCCACCCAAAAGAGATAACTGATGGCAAAAAGGAGAGAAGCCAGCAGCAGACTCAGAACGAATCGAAACGGTTTGACCCGATTGACAAAGAGAATAATACTTTGTCCCAGCGCTTGGGAAAGTCCGGCAGCTAGCACAACGACTAGGGCAACTCGTTCACCGTGGGGATAGAGTTGGATTTGATGAAACACCTCAGGTCGAAGGGCGATCGCCCTCCAAATCAGTGCCCAAATAGAGTCTAGGTTTAGATCTGTCATCGAGTCTATCTCTCTCCTGGGATTAAAACGATAGGGGAACGACAGGTTCAATCGTGGGATTGTCTCCGCCGACCTGAGTTGTGCGTAAGACCCAGGCCGATGCCCCTTGACGCAGAAACGCAATCACCACCGTATCACTGGCTACCCGAGGAAGCATGGTACGCCAGCTTATAAGTCCTCTTAACAACGTTTGTAGCGGGTCGTCTTCGAGGGTTGTTCCTAAGACTTCATCTGCGGTTTGCCAGTCCGCACGGGCTGTGCCAAAGGGGAGAAGCTCTCGTTGCAAGAATCTACGAACGTTTTGGAGAGTTTGAAGCTGTTTGGATTGGGTTGGATGTTCCGTTGTCCACTTTTCCATCGATCGATGATGGCGGGCGATCGCCCCTCGCAGGGATGTGAGGGTGGTATAGAGGGCTTGGTTGGAGTCCTGGGCACAGTTGTTAGCAGGGCCAACGAAGGCTCCTCCCGTGCCATCTCCGATGCGGTACCGCGCCATCATAATTTCCAGTTGACGCACCATTATGTCTAGAGCCGAGTAATCCTGCTCCTCTAACGCAAGGGGATGGGTGTAGGCATCCATCCGAATTAAAATATCGCTGGTGGGACGTGCGCCTAGCCACCCAAACTGGCGATCGCCCATGTAGCGCGACCAGTGAAGGGTACCAGAGATAATGCCATCGGGGTTGTGGGTATACACTTGGTGATAGCGCAGATCAAAACGGCGATCGCCCGTTAGGGGATCGAGAATCACTTCGGCATCGCCGTAGGCAAAGTGCCCAAAATAGATCGGATTTTTAGCTTCTGGCTCTCCCTTTTCGCCACCGATGCCACCATAGACATGGACTAAGAGGGCGCGTGTTCCGGGTGTCCACTCGGCTAGCAGATCTGGGCGATCGCACTCTTCAAACGTGACCAAGGTAGAGCCAATCTGTCCCTTTTGCTCAACGGCCAAGTCCCAGGCATCCCGTTTGATGTAGTGGAGGGCTGCTGAGCGTCCAGTAATGATCTGTTGAGGCTTGACTAAGAGGAGCGATCGGGGGGCTAAGGCTTGAACCACAAAGTATCCTGCATCATCTTGAGTGCCGTAGATATACCATCCCTGATCATTGACGGGCGATCGCTCGATGTTCGTCGTTGTGGAGACGGCCATATCGTGATCATTGAGGGCGGGTGGGGGAAAGCGTACCACCTCACAAACACCGTCAAATTGCTGAGTCATTCGATTAAAGTGAACGACTTCAAAGCCATCCTCAACATCTGTAACAGGGCGCAGGATTTTTACAACGGCATAGTATCGTCCCGTAATTTGAATCGGCTCATGGGCGATCGCAAGGCTCGTTATAGGCAGTATCCCTTGCTCTAAATCCGTTGCGGTTACGGCATGATGTTGAGACTCTATTTCTAGTTCCACCTCTGTGGGCAACATCACCACCATATCATCATAGGGACGCGCGCCTGCCAACGACTCTAGGGGATCGACCTGCCGCCAGTGATTGATGCGTTCCGGATGGATGCGTCCGAGTTGACTAGAATAGACGGCTTCCTCATTGAAATGCAGGTCTTTGACCACTACCGAGCGATAGGTGTGAACCGACGGTATATTCTGCCATTTCAGATTAATAACCTGTCCAATCAAACAGGCATAGGACGGTGGAGCATGATAGACCTCAAAAAAAATCCGTCCATCTTTTGACCGCTGATGTAGATGGGGCAAAATCAACCGTCCGATCCAGTCGCCTATTGGTCTATACCAAGTTGAGTCAAGAGATTGGGCTAGGGGGTAAGTCGTCGGTTGATTCAGGGGATATTGACGGAATCGTTCGTAGTTGCTGAGCACCCGATCTTGGGTCGATCGCACGTCTACAAACTCCTCCGTTAGAATGTCGCGCACCATATCTACGGTTTGTTGCAGATGACTGCGCCCATCCGGCAAATACTGATCCGGAACCAAAAGGCCGTATTTCCCATAGTGCGCGACGTTGCCGAGGGGAACGACACACACCTTACCCCGTCGTTTCGCCCGATTCCAGTAGGAGAGGGAAAAGAGAGGCCATCGTTTTGGAAAAAGGAGTGTACCTAACCGTTCAACACGATCGCGATCGCCCACCAGATGATAAAGCTGATCCACAACTAGCGCGTTCACATTTCCACTAATCACCCCCCCAAGGGAAATGATCTCGATCGGAGCCTTCAACGCCTGTTTCAAAAAAGAGGCCGCACCTACTGCGATTTGTCCCCCGCCACTGTAGCCAATTAACGTAATCGGAGTGCGGCTTTCGACCGGATAGCCGTAGTCTAAGAGATGATCCACCATCACCTCGGCAATACCCTGGTTATAAATTGGCCCATAGCGCTGATCTGCTGATACCGCGACCACGTACATATTGCGGAGGTTGACCATCGTTCCCAAAAGGGTACCAACCCAGCCTCCAGTCTGGGTTCGATTCAAATAATCCGCTAAGCGCCAGTAAAAGGCGAGGAGCCGATCTTCCGTTAACGGACGATTGACAACGGAGTAGGGCATTAGCCCTCGTAAGAGCAGAATATCGTTGGGAAGACTCGCTTCCAATTCATCTAAAAACCGTTCGACCGCAGGCAGATTTTTTCCAGACGCCACACAAACTCCATCCAGATAAATGACATATCGTGCGATCGCTGTCCCAGGAGGAGCTTGCCGTTTTGACTGTTCAAGTGAGCCTAGATCCACTTCATCACCATACCATCCTGCCCACCAGCCTAACGCTTCTAGGGGAGCCAGTAACCCTGCAATTAAAAAACTGACTACCCCAATGCTCATTAAATTTAACGATACCCGAACGACTTCATGAATCGTCTGAGACGGAACTGTAATCGATTCTTGAACGGGCGTGGATGTTAGAGTTGCGAACACAACATCCGTCACAGAGTCGAACCACGAAATTAAGTCTAGCCCCATGCTCATGAGCGATTGTGGATTTTGGGATACCGCTAGCCTAGCAAACATTACCCATCTCGTATTTGCGAATGAGGGTGGATTCATTATTCGTAAATCGAATTGAGCACCGTATAATGTCCACGGCGACGTGTTTACACTAGCTGATGTCTCTTAAACCTCTCTCTGCATCGAAGATGAATACGTACAGCCTATTGAGTCAAGCCCAAGGGCAACGGGTTAGCGATGGTGAAACGGTTTCACTGCTGAGTGGATGCGAATCCGCGTCGCGGGTGCTGGTTCTCGTTTGGCCGCAGTTGGGCGATTTTGACAGTTTAGAATATGCCTGGTGGCTTCAGCGAGAATCGGCAAAAATCCAGGCAAGCGAGATTGTGGTGCGGGCAGTTGGCATTGGCGATCGCGCCTCTGGGCAGCAGTTTTGTCAATACACCGGATTCCCAGCGAATGCTCTATTGGTCGATCCCAAGGCGGATCTGCATCGTCAACTCGATCTCTATCCTGGCTTATCCCTCAAAATCCCTGGCGGATCATCGGGACAAAATGCGTGGCTCAATCTCTTGCTCATGTGTGCGGGGATTGGCAGTCCGGGCACCTTAGCAGAAGTATTTCGGGGCTATCGGGGCGATCGCCAAGCGCCTCAACTGATTGGCGATGATGAGGTGGTCAAAGCAGCTCCCCTACCTCCCTTGAAAGGCGAGTTTTTTAGACACGCAGGCGGCAAAGGATTTCAGCGTCCGTTTGAACTGGCAACGCTACGATTGCGGAACATGGCAGAGGTGCTGAGTCATTGGAAAACCTACGTTCCTGATCCCGCTTACCTCACCCAGCGCGGCGGCACGTTTTTACTAGATAGCCAGGGAAATATACTCTACGAACATCGCGATCGCGGCATATTGGGCTTTGCCGAGAATATGAGTAATCCCCTAGCATTTCTGGGAGATTATTAATTACCGACAGGTAGCCCGCCCCCAACGACCATCGTAACCCACCGAAACCTGATCCCCCCGTTGCGCGGCTTCGGTAGACAGATGGATCAAAACCACTTCTGCCATCTGAGCCACAGATCCTCGCCATATCCCGTATCCCTCATCGTTCTTGCCATCGTAGGACAGGTAGGAGGTAATCGTTCGATCCGAGGTGACGGGACGCAGTTCAATCCGGCTAAAGCCCGATTCCCGCGTGAAATAGGCCGTAAAGTCTACGCTATCTTGAATCGATCCTGAACAGGTCATGGATAAATCGTCTTGGTTGGGTTCTTCGGGGAGAACAGTTGCGGTCGGTGTGGCCGTTGGCGTTGCGGTCGGCGAGGGGCGATCGTGCCCATATCCATCTTTGAAACCCGTATAAAAACCATCTTTGTAGCCCCGATTGTATTGCGAATTCTGGGTCATGGCTCCCCCTCCAAACGCCGCATCGGGGTTATTACCCGTGTTATATCTTCGGAAGTTTTGTCCATTTTTATAGCCGTCGTCGTAGCCGTCTTTGTACCCATCGTCGTAGGTGCGGGTATCCTGTTGTGGTTGCTCCGGCAAGGGCATGATAGAGGATTCTGTACGGAGGTGTCCGGTTTCCTGAACCGTTGTTTGCCCGGTGCTACCGCTTACCACCCGCATTTCGCACTCCCCAGAGGCATAGACCGTTACGGTGGTTGTGGTTTCTCCTTGAAATTGATAGGTGCGCTGATCGGCAGTCGCTCCCGATACGGAGGTTGGTGCGTTAAAGAGCATTCCCCCTCCAGACTTTTCTTCAAAGCTAATTAAGACTTGGCTCCCGTCGGCCATCAGTTCGGCGCGATAGTTTGCAGATTCGCAAAGTAGACTCTCTGACTCCGTAGGGGCGATCGGCATAGTTTCTCCTAGTGTTGCGGTTGGAGATTGCGTGAGATTCGGATCCGATGGAGATCGCTGTAAGAATTGATAGGCCACGAGTGAACCAATTGCACCTAGGGCAACTAGTCCAATGTAAAGGAGCCACGGAGTTTTCTGATTCATTGCAGCGTTGTTGCATGAAAGAGGGGTTACGGGCGGGAGAGGCATGGTAAATTTCAGTTACCACACATAAAACCTGCCATGAAACCTCAATA